>JAFPDR010000131.1 GCA_017389885.1 Kiritimatiellia bacterium | reverse complement strand
GCAGATTGCCGCGGACAGGGAGTCTGTTTCCAAGCTTGTCGTGAACGGATTGCTGACGCTGAGCGGAAGCGACGAGCTGGCGATCGTGGGGCCGGAGGATCCGAAGAAGCTTCCGTCCGGGGAGCATGTCGTCGTGTCGACGAAAGAGGCGATGAATGCGCCGTTCGCGTCGGTCACCTACAACGGGAATCCGCTTACGATTTCGGTGGGACGGGTGAAGCATCTATCCAACTCGGTGATCTTCCGTGTGCCGACGCGCGGTCTTACGATTACGGTTCGTTGATGCATGGCCGCATTCGGAACTTTCAACTTTCAACTTCAAACTATTAAAAGGGGAGGCAACGTAAAATGAACATGAAGACACTGATGCTTGTTGCAAGTGCAATTGCGGCAGGGATGGCGTTCGGGGACGCGGCGCAGATGCCGCGCGCGCTCTTTGACGCGAAGGCGCCTGGCGCGGAGCGGCAGCTCCTCGTCGGGGGCGGGGCGAAGGGACAGGTCACGTGGAAGATCGGCGAGAGCGGCTTCGACGCAAAGCTCGCCAAGGGCGCGAGCGCGTGGCCGGGCGTCATGGTCGTTCCGCCGGACGGGAAGCCGAGCTGGGACCTCTCGCTCTGGGGGCACGTCGAGTGCCGGCTCACGAACACCGGAGATTCCGAGCAGCTCATAAACATGCGCGTGGACAACGCGAGCGTCCCGGGGAAGAACCCCTGGAACACCGAGATGTTCAAGCTCAAGCCGGGCGAGTCGACCCTCGCGAAGGTCTACTTCGGCTATGCGTTCCACTACCAGCCCAACTACAAGCTCGATCCGTCCAAGGTCGTGCGCGTGCAGTTCTTCGTGGGCAACCCCGCATCGGACGTGCAGTTCCGCGTCGAGAACCTGCAGGCGGCAGGATGGGACGGCGAGAAGCCGTCCGGATTCGTAGACCAGTCGCGCGTGAAGCCGGACGCCAAGGGCTTCGTCTTCAGGGACGCGAGGAAGTTTGCGTTCGCCGCCGGGAGCGACAAGGAGCAGCTCGTCAAGCCGACCACGGCGTTCTGGGACCTCTCGGACCACATGCAGGTGAAGGTTGCCGTGAAGAACACGGGCGCCTCCGCCGCGTCTCCGTCATTCCGCCTCGACAGCAGCGACGGATCGACCGAGACGTGCAGGGCGGCGAAGCCGATCGCCCCGGGCGAGAAGGCCGTGGTGCTCATTCCGTTCGCGCCGGGGAAACCGTGGACCGGCCCAGCAGCGCCGGAGCAGATGGACCGCGAGAAGGGCGGACGCTGGGACCGCCTTCCCGGAACGGGCACGGCGTTCCGCAACCACAAGGTCAAGGCGCTTGCCGTCATCCCGGACGCGAAGGCCGGGGAGCAGAGCTTCGAGGTGATCGCGATGAAGGCCGAGAATCCCCCGGCGAAGAAGCCCGCGTGGCTCGGAACGCGTCCGCCCGTCGGCGGAGAGTGGCGCATGACGTTCGTGGACGAGTTCAACGGCGAGAAGCTGAACGACAAGGTGTTCGGCGTGAGGTGGTTCAACTTCTGGGACAAGCGCCAGCACTTCAGCGCCGAGAACGTCTTCCTGCGCGACGGAAAGCTCGTTCTCAGGGCGGAGAAGAAGAAGGGTTTCCACAACGACAACCCCGACGAGCAGTCCTTCCCCGGCACCCCGAAGGACCGTCCCGTGGAGACCGAGTGGCAGGTCGGCTGGGCGGATACCTTCGGAAGGTTCACGCAGCGCTACGGCTACTGGGAGTTCCGCCTCAAGCTGCCTCGCGCGCCGTGCCTCTGGCCCGGAATCTGGCTCATGCCGGACCGCGGGCTCAAGAAGTTCCCGCAGGGCTTCCCGCAGGAGAACTGGACGCACTTCCGCAGCCGCAGCGACGTCTTCGACGGCGGCATGGAGATCGACATCGTCGAGTCGCAGACGATGTGGGGTCCGCACCGCTTCAACGCCGCCTGCCACTGGGACGGATACGGCAAGGAGCACAAGGTCCTCGGCACGAGCGCGAACTACGTAGCGACGGACGAGGAGGGCTTCATCACGGTCGGACTCCTGTGGCTTCCTGGCGAGATCACGATGTACGGGAACGGCGAGCCGTTCTGGACGTGGAAGAGCGAGCGCGTGATGGACCAGCAGGCGTACGTGCAGTTCCAGAACCAGATCGGAGGATGGGAGTGCGACCCGCTCGATCCCGCCAAGTTCCCGTCCGACTTCGAGATAGACTACATGCGCGTGTGGCAGCGCGTCGACCTGATGACGGACGGAGACGGCCTCAAGGAGAATTCCGGCGGGCCCGACACGCGCCGCCGCGACGGAGGCCGGAACACCGCGCGCAAGGCGGTGGAGAAGCCGAAGTCGAAGATGCTTCCGCCCGTACCGGCAGGGGAGGCCTCGTCGGGCCCCGTCAAGGTGTGCCCGACGTTCGGGGGGAAGGACGGGTCGTTCATGCTCGCCTTCGACGACGCGTGCGTCTCGCACCTCGAGAAGGCCATCCCGCTCCTCGAGAAGTACCGCGTTCCCGGGACGTTCTACCTCATCACCGAGGCCGGTCAGTTCGTGTGGAAGAAGCCGCAGTGGAAGGAGGCCGCGAAGAATCCCTACGTCACGCTCGGCAACCACACCTCGACGCACAAGGGCGTCAACGCGCCGGACGAGCTGTATCCGCAGGCCTCCGCCGCGAACGACGTGATCCGCGAGCTCACGCCGGACAAGCCCTGGCCGCGCCTCGTGTCGTTCGCCATCCCGGGAGGGGTGCCGTGGAAGATCGACACGGACGAGGCCCTTGCGGAGATCATCTCCGCCTACGACCTCGTGGAGCGTCCGAAGTTCCAGGGCCCGCCCTGGCAGTACAAGACGCCGGAGGAGGCGGACGCGTACATCGACTCGACGATTGCGAAGAAGTCGATGGGGCACCTCGACTTCCACGGCATCGGCGGAGACTGGCACGTGACCGATCTCGTCTACTTCGAGCATCTCCTGAAGAAGCTCGACTCCTGCCGCGACCGCATGTGGCTGTGCACGGCGATCGACTGGCACAAGTACGTGACGGAGGCGCGCTATGCGCGGCTGAAGGTCTCCGAGCCGGACGCGGACACCGTCAAGGTCTCGCTCTCCATCGCGCCCCTCGACGCGTCGCTCTACGACCATCCGCTCACGCTCGAGGTCGCGCGTCCGTGGAAGTCCGCGAAGGTCGTCGACTCGTCCGGCGAGCGCACGGTCCAGGCCGTGGGCGGACGGCTTCTCGTCACGATGAAGCCCGGCGACGCGACGATTCGCTGCGTCCAGAAGTAAACTTGGATTCCAGTTCACACGACAGGGGAGCAAAAAAAGTTAAAAATACCCCATTGCGCGGTAGTGCGCATTTTTGATATAATATCCCTCAATTCTCGCAAGGAGAAGGGTTGCGATACGGGCGAGTAGATCCCGTCGCGTCGTGACCGTGAAGCCAAGCTCGCGGTTACGGTGTAATCGCGAGCCTTGTTTTTGCGGGGGTTGCTGGGCCGGAACCCAGTCGCGAGCGGAGCGCCCCAAGGGGCTTCCCGCGTCAACGCCGAGAGGCCGCGAAAGCGGTAAGGCGAACGCGGATTTCGCGACCGTCGAGGCTCAGGTAAAGAGGGACGAAGGCGTGGAGAAAGGTTCCGTGCCCGAGTCGAAACAGAAGAAAAGAACAAAGAAAGAGACTAAAATGCAGCAGCAGAGAGTCCGCATTCGGCTCCAAGCCTATGACCACCGCGTCCTTGACCAGGCCGTGGGCGGGATCATAGACACGGCTCGGGGCACGGGTGCGCAGGTCGTGGGGCCCATTCCGCTCCCGACCCGCATCGAGCGTTTCACGGTGAACCGCTCGCCCAACGTCGACAAGAAGTCGATGGATCAGTTCGAGATGAGGACGCACAAGCGTCTTCTCGACATCGTCAACCCGACCGCGCAGACGATCGACGAGCTCAAGAAGCTCAATCTTCCTGCGGGCGTCGACATCACCATCAAGGTCTGATAGGAGGTCGACATGGAAGGTTTGATAGGCAAGAAGGTCGGAATGACCCAGGTTTACGACGCCGAGGGCGTCAGGACCTGCGTTACGGTCATCGAGGTCGGTCCGTGCCCTGTGGTCCAGCTCAAGACGCTTGAGAAGGACGGATACGCGGCGGCGCAGGTCGGTTTCGGTCCGCAGAAGGCGAAGCGCCTCGCGAAGGCGCAGCAGAAGCACTTCGAGAAGGCTGGCGTCGAGGCCATGAAGGTCCTCAAGGAGTTCGCGCTCGACGAGGGCGAGGCGCTTGAGGTCGGCAAGGCCGTCACGGTCGCCAACTTCGAGGGCGTGAAGTACGTGGACGTCACGGGCGTCACGAAGGGCAAGGGCTTTGCGGGCGTCATCAAGCGCTACGGCTTCGCCGGCGGCAACATGACGCACGGCGGCCACTCGAAGCGCCGTACGGGCGGTCTCGCGGCTCGCGACCTCCCCGGCTGGATCGAGAAGGGCAAGAAGATGCCCGGCCACATGGGCGCGGTCAGCCGCAAGGCGATGAACCTCGAGGTCGTCGCGGTCCGTCCCGAGGACAACGCCCTTCTCGTGAAGGGTTCGGTCCCCGGTGCGCGCAACGGCATCGTGATCGTGCGCAAGTCCCTCAAGAACAACGTGAAGAAGGGGGCCTAAGCAATGAAGAAGATAGAAGTCGTTTTCGACCAGTCCCAGCTGACGCTCGACAAGGGCGCGCAGGCTGTCAAGGACGCGGTGACGGCGATCCGCAACGCCCTCAGGGCGGGCACGGCGTCGACGAAGTCCAAGGGCGAGGTCGCGGGCTCCAACAAGAAGCCCTGGAAGCAGAAGGGCACGGGCAACGCCCGCGCCGGATTCCGCCAGAGCCCGGTGTGGCGCGGCGGCGGCGTGGCGCACGGGCCCCATCCGCGCAGCTACGAGCAGAAGCTCAACAAGAAGGTCTGGGCGCTTGCGTTCGCGCGTGCGTTCTCCGACAAGCTCGCGGCGGGCGACGTGATCGTCGTCGACGAGTTCCAGTTCGAGGCCCCGAAGACGAAGCTCATGGCGAAGCTCCTCAAGGAGCTCGGAGTCGACCGCACCGCCTGCATCGTGCAGAAGGAAGTGGACGACACCGTGCTGCTCGTCACGAGCAACCTCCCGCGCGTCGACTACTCGACGGCGCAGGCGCTCGACGTCTACACGGTCCTCGCGAGCCGCAAGCTCGTGTGCGACAAGGCCGGTTTCGACGCGCTCATGGCGCGAATCGCCAAGTAAGGAGAACGTCATGACGATCAAGGAACTCAAGGAAAAGACCGGGGGCGTCGTTCTGAACGTCCTCATCACCGAGAAGGGCTCGCGCCTTTCGACCGAGAACCGCTACGTTCTCGAGGTCGCTCGCGACGCCCGCAAGCCCGCGATCGCGGCGATGGTCGAGAAGGCCTTCGGCGTTCACGTGCTCGCGGTCCGCACCGCCAACATGAAGGGCGGCATCAAGTACATCCGCGGCACCCGCCGCACGACCGTGGAGCCGACCTGGAAGAAGGCCATCGTCACGGTCAAGGCCGGTGAGCGCGTGGAGCTCGCGTAAGGGAGACTTAACGATATGGCACTCAAGAAATACAAAGCCCGTTCGTGCGGCATGCGCTTCCGCGAATCCGCCACGTTCGAGGAGATCACCGAGAAGAAGCCGGTGAAGCGCCTGACGAAGGCCGTCCGCAAGACCGCGGGCCGCAACAACCAGGGCCGCATCACGACGCGCCACCACGGCGGCGGCGCGAAGCAGCGCATGCGCATCGTCGACTTCAAGCGCAACAAGTTCGGCGTCGAGGCGACGGTGAAGGACATCGCGTACGATCCGACCAGGAGCGCGTACCTCGCGCTCATCGAGTACACCGACGGCGTCAAGAGCTACATCCTCGCGCCGGAGGGGCTGAAGGTCGGCATGAAGGTCATGAACGGACCCAAGGCCGAGGCGACGGTCGGCAACTGCCTGCCGCTCAGCCAGATCCCGCTGGGACTCATGGTCCATGCAATCGAGCTCGTCCCGGGCAAGGGCGCGTCGGTCGCGAGGAGCGCCGGCAACGCCTGCCAGGTGATGTCGCGCGACGGCAACACGGTGCAGCTCAAGATGCCCTCGGGAGAGGTCCGCATCTTCAACGGACGCTGCCTCGCGGTCGTCGGCTCGGTCGGCAACAAGGACTGGGGCTCGATCAAGCTCGGCAAGGCCGGCCGCAAGCGCTACCTCGGCATCCGCCCGACGGTGCGCGGCGTCGCAATGAACCCTGTCGACCACCCGATGGGCGGCGGCGAAGGCCGTACGTCCGGCGGTTCCAACCCGCGCTCCCCGTGGGGCCAGCTCGCGAAGGGCGGCAAGACCCGCGCGAAGCGCAAGGCGTCCGACAAGATCATCGTCAAGAGGAGGAAGTAACCAATGGCGCGTTCTCTCAAGAAGGGACCCTACGTTGAGGAGAGCCTCCTCCGCAAGGTCGAGAAGATGCAGGCGAGCGGCAAGAAGCAGCCGATCAAGACGTGGAGCCGTCGTTCGATGGTTCTCCCCGAGTTCGTCGGGCTCACGTTCGCCATCCACAACGGCCGTCAGCACATGCCGGTCTTCATCACGGAAAACATGGTCGGGCACCGTCTCGGCGAGTTCGCCGCGACGCGCACGTTCAAGTCGCACGGCAACACCGCCGCGAAGGCCGACAAGTAAGGGGAACTGAGAAATGACATTCCTTTACAAGTTCAACAAGAACGGAACGACGGCCGAGGGCTACGTCCAGGCCGATTCCGAGGCCGACGCGCAGGCGAAGGTCGACGCGAAGTTCCCGGAGGGGTCGAAGACGAAGGTGCTCGGCATCGAGCAGGTCTACGTCGCGACGACGCGCAACTCGCGCATGTCCGCGTTCAAGGGCCGTCCGCTCGCGGCTGCGTGCCAGGGGCTCAAGGCCTCCGACGCGCTCAAGGTCGTCGAGTTCTCGCCTAAGAAGGCGGCCGAGATCATCAAGAAGACGATCCTCAGCGCGATCGCGAACGCCGAGAACAACCACGGCGCGAAGGGCGCGGCGGACCTCACGGTCAAGCTGTGCGTGCTCGAGGAGTCCGTCAGGATGCGCCGCTACTGGCCCACGGCCCGCGGCTCCGCGCATCCGATCGCGCGCCGCCTCTGCCACTGCAGGGTCGTGCTCGCCGAGTCGAAGAAGTCCAAGAAGGGAGCGAAGTAAAATGGGACAGAAAGTCAACCCCGTAGGCTTCCGCATCGGCGTCAACCACGCCTGGGGCAGCCGCTGGTTCGCGCCCAAGAAGACGTTCGGCGCGTACCTTGTCGAAGACCAGCAGATCCGCGAGGTCTGCAAGAAGAAGCTCGCCGAGGCCGGCATCTCCAGGATCCTCATCGAGCGCTACGCGAACCGCGTCCGCGTGACGCTGTTCTCGGCGCGTCCGGGAGTGATCATCGGCCACAAGGGCGGCGACGTCGAGGCGATCCGCTCCGAGCTCGAGAAGATGACCAAGAAGGAAGTCTACATCGAGATCAAGGAGGTTCAGGGAGCCGATGCCGACGCGCAGCTCGTCGCCGAGGGAATCGCCCAGCAGCTCGAGCGCCGCATCGCCCTCAAGCGCGCCATGAAGCGCGCGATGAAGGTTGCGATGGACATGGGCGTCGACGGAATCAAGGTCCACGCTGGCGGCCGAATCAACGGCGCGGAAATCGCGCGCGTC
>JAFPDR010000130.1 GCA_017389885.1 Kiritimatiellia bacterium | reverse complement strand
CGGCGAACGCGATGTCGGCGAGCGGCTTAAGCGCCGAAGGCTCGACGGACCAGTGGCGGAGCATGTGGGTGAACGCCTCCAGGGAGACGATGCTCCGGCCTTCGCGCCGGGCGGAAAGGACCGCCGCGCGCTGGAAGAACCGTCCGCCCCTGTTCGCATGCCGCGCGATCGGACCCTCGATGCAGTCGCCGAGCACCCAGAACTCGCCTTGCGGGAAGTCGTTGTGCGCGAGGAGGTCGAGCTGGTCGCAGTCGAGCGCCGCAGAAGTGGCGCCGAAGGCCCAGGGTCCGCCAGACTCGGAGAAGACCTTGAGCCCGTGGCCGTGGGCCCAGTCCTTCATCGTCGCGTAGAAATTGTCCTTTATGGCGCTCCAGCTGCCGCCTGTCTTGACGCTTCCCTCGTAGCTTACGGAGTAGATGTGCGTGAACGTCTTGCCTACAAGTTCCGGGACGCGCTTCAGCAGCGGCCCGACGGAGCGGTCGAGATGTGCCACTACTTCTGCGCGGTTCATCACGTCGGTCTCGTACTCCTTCCCGTCGACGAATCCGTTTAGGGTTCCGCCGCTCGCGGAGGCGTTCATCGTGAACTCGATCCCGAGGCGCGCGCACTCGCGTATCGAGAACTCCACGAGATCGTACCACTCGTCCGAGCCCCAGCATATCTCCGCCCTGGGGTTTACGACGTGCTCGTCGTTCTCCCAGTAGCCGCGCGAGTCGATCATGAGGATGCCGCCGAAGCCGAGACGTTTCATCGACTCGAGGTCGTCGGTGATCGTCTCGCGGTCGGCGTGTCCGTTCACCCACCACCAGTAGCACCACGGCTTCGCGGAATCCGGCGGATTCGCGAAGGACGCCCAGAGAGATACGGCCATTGATGCGACGAACGTCATTTCCGGGTTGCTCCTTGGTTGTTCGAGAACATGTAGATGATACCATTTTTTGCCGCCGCAGCACAACGGCAATTTTTTGCGCGGTTGCGTGTTTCGGCAAAACCCGCCCACGCGGGCTCCTCTGTCGACAGCTGTCTCATTACGCCGCGATTGTACCAAAAGCGCCCGCTGCGGACAATACACGGAAGTGTAGCGCCCTTGATTTCCGCGGAGAAAATTGATATTCTACCAACGACCTATGGAAGAGAGACTTCAGAACGTGCTGAGCCACGCAGGCGTGGCGTCGCGGCGGAAGGCCGCGGAGATGATATCGGCCGGACGCGTCACCGTCGACGGAGTGGTGACGAAGGAGCCGGGCGCGCGCGTGGACCCCGCGTCCGCGAAGATCGCCGTGGACGGGCGTCCCCTCGCCGCGCCGGAGAAAAAGCGCACCGTCATGCTCTACAAGCCCGTCGGCGTGCTTTCGTCCACCTCCGACCCGTTCGGAGGCGAGACCGTCGCGGACATCGTGAGGACGCCGGAGCGGCTCGTGCCGGTCGGACGCCTCGACAAGGACTCCGAGGGGCTGCTCCTCATGTCGAACGACGGAGACCTCACGCTGCGACTCACGCATCCGCGCTACGAGCACGAGAAGACGTACGTCGTGCGCGCGGCGGGGCGCTGGAGCGAGGAGAAGCTGCGCACGCTGCGCGGTCCGGTGAAGATGCCGGACGGATACGTCACGCGTCCCGCGCCGGTGAAGGTGCTCGCCGAGCCCGTCGCGAACGTGACGACGCTCGAGTTCCGGCTCAGGGAGGGGCGCAAGCGGCAGATTCGCTACATGTGCTCCGCCGCGCACCTCGTCGTCGTGTCGCTCAAGCGCGTCGCCGTCGGGCGACTGCGCCTCGACCCGGCGCTTGCGCCAGGGGAGTGGCGCGACCTGACCGAGGAGGAGCTCTCGCTCCTGACGCAGGCCTGAGCGGCTACGAGACCAGGTCCACCCCGCGCCAGCCTCCGCGGCGCCAGCGGACGAGGAAGAGCAGCGCCATAAGCCCGAGCGCCACCGGCATCGTCATCCAGAGCGCGAAGACGGTCGGATGCCACTTCGCGACGGCGAAGACGAGCGGTATCCACACGAAGACGTCAACCCCCGACTGGACGAGCATGACGTAGCGCGTGTCGCCGACGCCCCTCAGCGCGCCCATCGATATGCAGATCACGGCCTCGGCTATCTCGCGGAAGAACATGATGCAGAAGAGGACGAAGCCGGTGTGGCGGTAGACCTCGGGGTCGAACGCGGAGTCCGCGCCGCGGAAGAGGTCCATTATGAAGCCCGCGCCCGGTATCGCGACGAGGAAGCACACGGCCATCGCGACGAAGACCATCTTGAGCCCGGAGTAGTACACCCTCTCCGCCGCGTCGTCGTCGCGCGCGCCGTGGTAGCGTCCGGTGAGGATCCTCACCCCCTCCGCCGTGGCGCACAGCGCGAGGTAGAAGACGTTGTTGACGGCGAAGACGGTGTTGGACGCCGCGCTCGAGAGCTCGTCGAGGTTTCCGACCACGAGCGTGAACGCCGTGAACGCAACGCTCGCGATGAACGCGGAGAGTCCGACCGGCGAGCCGTAGCGCAGTATCTCGAGCGAAAGCGCCCTGTCGAAGGCGAACGCGCCTGTGCGCCATCCGTCGCGCACGAGCCTGTCGCGCAGCACCGCGCCGGCGAGGAGCGCTGTGGTCACCGCGCCGGCGCAGACGAACGCGACGGCAGCGCCGGTGAGCCCGAGCGCGGGGATCGGACCCGCGCCGAAGATGAAGAGCGGGTCGAGCACGAGGTTCGTGATGCATCCGGCGATGGTCGCGAACGAGACGTAGAGCGTGCGGCCCTGCCCCGTTATCACGCCTCCGAGGATGACGTTGAGGACGGTGAATATCCCGCCCGGCGCGTAGACGGTGAGGTAGGAGCGCTCGGCGAGCCGCACCGCCTCGGGGTGCCCCGCGAGGTCGACCACGAACCAGCACGCGGGGACTACCGCGACGAGGAGCGGAAGCGCCATCAGCCAGAGCCAGAGCCCCTGCGCGAAGGAGCGCACCGCGTCGCGTCCGCGTCCGCCGCCGTGGAACTGCGACACGAAGACGGCGGAGTATCCGATCGTCGTGGAGAAGAACACCACGAACATCGTCGCGACCATCATCGCCGGGAGCGAGGCCGCGAGCGACGCGTCGCTGCTGTGCGCGAGGAAGAGCCTGTCGCAGACGTGGTTCGCCGCGCCCGCGGCCATCGCCAGCGCCAGCGGCCAGACGATGCGGAACGTCTCGCGCACGCCTCCCCTCTCGCACGTCTTCGCCACTGCAGCGGGCCTCAGCAGAAGAACGCCCTGTAGAGCGCGCGGACCGCTCCGTCGCGGTCCTGCCTCCTGACGGCGATCATGAACGACACCTCGCTCGAGCCCTGGTTGACCATCGACATGGAGATTCCCGCCGAGGCGAGCGCGAGGCACGCCTTCGCGAGCATGCCGGGCGTGTAGCACATTCCCTCGCCCACGACCATGAGCATCGTGAAGTCGCGCTCCACCGTCACGAAGTCGGGCTCGAGCTCGCGCTTGATCGTCGCCACCACGCGGCGCTCGACCTCCTTCGGGAGATACTGCTCCTTGATGACGATGCACTGCGAGTCGACGCCCGAGGGCATGTGCTCGTAGGGGATGCGCTCGCTCTCGAGTATCTGGAGAAGCCGGCGGCCGAAGCCGATCTCGCGGTTCATCAGGTACTTCTCGACGACGATGTTGCAGAACCCGTCCGCGCTCGCGACTCCGACGACGGTTCCGGGCACGACCCTGCGGGACTGCTGGATCATCGTGCCGGGCT
>JAFPDR010000002.1 GCA_017389885.1 Kiritimatiellia bacterium | reverse complement strand
GGCTTTCGCGGGCGTCAGCGCCGGCTTCGGCGCGAATCTCATACCGGCCACATCCAACGACGTGGTCGTCGGCTTCAACACGCTGGCGTTCGCCGAACAGATGGGGGTGCCTGCGGTGTCGCGCAACGGCGCGGCGCTTTGCGCGCCTACGTTATTTTGGGGCACTCAGGCGCCACGCGGGGCACGTCTCGCAGTAGGGGTGGATCGGACTGCACCACCGCCGGTATATCTCGATAAGCCCCTGGATGTGGAGCCCGTTGCCGGAGTAGAACGCGGCGGGGTTGTGGTCGCGTCCGAGCAGCCTGAACGCCATCAGCCGCACCGGCTCCGAGACGTCCTCGGGCGGAAGCCAGTCCGGCGCGCGCTCTATCCGCCCCTCCGCCATCGCCCACGGCACGACTATGTTCGCGAGCACCGCCGCGCCGCGTCCGCGCCCCACTATGTGCCGCGCGGACATGGTCCCGACGAGCTCGCGGCAGGACTTCGGCGAGAAGTCATACGCGTCCGCAAGGCTCATCACAGGCGTCGACACGAACAGCTCCGCCGCCGCCTCGAGCCTGCGCTCCGGCGCGTTGCACGGACGCCCGCCGCGCTCGACGTCCGCGAACGACGCAGCGGCGACGAGGGCGGCCGCCGCGTTCTCCGGCTCGGCGACTAGGCGGCGGTAGGGGACGGACGCGGCGATCGCGCGGAACGCACCCGCGTTCCTGCTGTAGCCGAGCGCGCCCATTATCTCCGCGTAGAACAGCTGAGCGGAGTCCGCGCAGTCCGCAAGCTGCCGCCTCATTCGCGAGGCCTTCTCCGCGATGCGCCTGCGCCCAGCCTCGGCGAGAAGCTCGCGCGCCTCGTCCGGCTTCCCCTCGAACGCCTCGAAGCACGCCCGCTCGTCCGACGGAAGCCTCGCGAACGGATACGCGCCCAGGTCGATCGCCTCAGGGGCGAAGCCCGGGTCGGAGGCGAGGAAGCGTCCGAGCCAGATCGAGACCGCGCGCGGCGGAAGCGACGCGGGGGGAGGTCCGTACCGCCACGTCACGTGAGCGACCACGTTGCGGTACGCGGGATCGTCTCCGTGTCCGTGCGCGGACCAGTCCGAAGGCGCCATGTGCACCTCGACGTCTCCGCAAAGCCGCGTGCGCTCGGGACCGACCTCGATCACCGCGCCGAGGAAGTCGGGCCCTGCGCCCTGGTTCCACGCGCCGGGATCTACGACGCGCACCTCGCCCCCGGACGCGGCGGACCTCCCGACCGCGTAGAGCCTGCCGGGCCTGAGGGCGCGGTCGTACCAGATCGCCTGGACGTGCCGCTCGCAGATCATGCCGCCTTTCTCGCCGCCTTGGCCTTCGCCGGGTCGAACGGCGTCTCCCGCACCTCCTGCGCGATCGCATCCGCCACCTCTGGATGCTCCCTCAGGTACGCGATCGCCGCGAGCGAGCCCTGCGCAAGCTGCTCGCTCCCGTGCGCGAGCCAGCTCCCTCGCCGCTCGACAATACCGCGCGCCAGCGCGGCGTCGAGAACGGAACCCTCCCACGATATCCCGCACGAGTAGAGTATGTCGAACTCCGCCTCGGTGAACGGCGATGCCACCTTGTTCTTCACGACCTTCACGCGCGTGCGGTTCCCCACGACCTCGCCAGCCGCGGACTTTATCGCGCCGATCCTCTGCACCTGCAGACGGCAGCTCGCGTAGAACTTGAGCGCCTTCCCGCCCGGAGTCGTCTCGGGGTTGCCGAACATGACGCCGATCTTCTCGCGCACCTGGTTCGTGAATATGCACAGCGTCTTCGTCTGCGCTATCGCGGCGGTGAGCTTGCGCATCGCCTGCGACATGAGGCGCGCCTGGAGCCCCACGTGGCTGTCGCCCATCGCGCCGTCGATCTCCGCCTGCGGAACGAGCGCCGCGACCGAGTCGACCACCACGATGTCTACAGCCCCCGACTTCACGAGCTCCTCGCAGATCGTGAGCGCCTCCTCGCCGCTCGACGGCTGCGAGACGACGAGGTTCGCGAGGTCGACGCCTATCTTGCGCGCGTAGCCCGGGTCGAGCGCGTGCTCCGCGTCGATGAACGCCGCAGTGCCGCCCGCCTTCTGCACGTTCGCGACGGCGTGCAGCGCGAGGGTCGTCTTTCCGGACGACTCGTGCCCGTAGAGCTCTACTATGCGCCCCTTCGGGAGCCCTCCCACGCCGAGCGCGAGGTCCAGCCCCAGAGCCCCCGTCGACACGGCCTCGACGTCCTTCTGCGCGGCGTCGCCGAGGCGCAGCACGGACATCTCGCCGAACTGCTTCCTGATCTCCTTCATCACGTTTTCCAGCAGATTGCCCATATCGGTTCCTCCTTGTGAGTTCCTGACTTCATTTGCTCCAGTCCACGAAGCGCTCCGACTTCTCGAAGAGCCTCACGCCCGGAATGTGGTCTATCTCGGCGCGGCACGCCGCGTTCGGCGTGCCGTACACCTCTATGACGTCGAAGCGGTACGCGCCGGCCCAGCGCTCCTTCGCGATCCACGTCCTGCACGCGCGCCTCAGCAGGTCGCGCTTTCGGCGGTCGACGCTCCGGAGGCGCGTGGCGAACGGACTCTTCGCCGCGTGCTGCTTGACCTCGACGAACGCCATCACGTCGTACATCCTGTCGTACGCCACGACGTCGATCTCGAGCCTCCTGTCGCGCGAGCAGGGGCGGACGTTTCGGTCGACGATCTCGTATCCGTGGACACGGAGGAACTCGACCGCGACGTCTTCGCCCCACTCGCCGTGGCGCACGCCGACGTTCGAGGCCTCACGCCGCTGCCTGGGCATTGCGCGCCTCCCGCGTCTCGCGGCGGTACTTGGACGTGTCGTGCGGCACCAGCATCGGAATGCCGAAGCAGATGACGCCGAACGACTTCTCGATCGCGAGGCTCACCCCGAGCGCCTCGTTCGGCGCAAGTATGAACCGCGAGCGCGACTCGCCCTGTCCGTCCCGCGAAGTGCGGAACAGCTCGAGCGAATAGCAGCTCGTCGGCTCCACGATGTGCCGGAGGTTGATGCTCGTCGTGAACTGCGCGGTCGTGTGGAAGAGGCCCTTCCCGTCCCCTATCGACTCGCGCTCGCCGCGGAAGACCATCAGCATCTCGGTGAGGTCCGTGAAGTCGAGCTTCACCGTGAGCCTGCCGTCCCAGTCGAACCTCGGGAAGGTCGGGTTCGGCCCGCGCCTGTCGCCGATCGTCAGCTGGTTCGCCATCGTCAGCATGATGCATCCGTCAGTGTCGTCGTGAGCCGGATGGAGCGTCATCTTGATCGCCCCTCCGGTGCCCTTTCCGTTGGCGTGGTAGAGCGCGAGGCTGGGACGGAACTGCCCCGGAGCCTGCGCGATCTTCTGCTGCATTGTATCGTTCATCTTCTCGTTCCTTTCCTTTTTCGTGTCTTTGTTTCCCCGGACCCGACTCAGGCCCAGAAAGAGTCCCCCCCGCGGTCGAGCTCGCGGTAGCTCGCCGCCGCGAACACGTCCTCCTCAGTGACGTCGAGACGCCCCTTGAGGTCCGCGCATGTGCGCGCCACCCTGAGGACGCGGTCGTACGCGCGCGCCGAGAGGCTGAGGGCGTGGAGCTTGTCGTGGAGAGCGTCGGCCGCCCTGTCGGTCAGCCGGCAGATGTCCTTCAGGTCCCGGCTCTTCGCGTCCGCGTTCGTGACCACCCCGCGCATCCCGCGGTAGCGCTCGGCCTGTATCGCCCTCGCGGCGACGACGCGCGACCTTATCTCAGCGCTCGACTCGCCCGGCTTCAGGTTCTCCAGCTCGTCCGGCTTAACGGCCCGGACGCCGCACTGGATGTCGATTCGGTCGAGAACCGGACCGGACACGCGCTGCTGGTACTTCAGCACCTGCGCCTGGTTGCACCTGCAGTCGTCCGTCGGATAGTATCCGCACGGACACGGATTCATCGCCGCGACGAGCATGAAGCGAGACGGGAAGTCGTACGCCGCCGCCGCGCGGGACACCGCGACGTGTCCGTCCTCGAGCGGCTGGCGAAGCACCTCGAGCGCGCTCCTCGGGAACTCCGCGAACTCGTCGAGGAAGAGAACGCCCCTGTGCGCGAGCGACACCTCGCCCGGCACGGGACGCGTCCCCCCGCCGAGGAGGCCGATGGAGCTCACGGTGTGGTGCGGCGCGCGGAAAGGTCGCGACGTCACGAAAACGCCGCCGCCCTTCTCCCGCCCCGCGACGGAGTGGATCTTGGAGACCTCAAGCGCCTCCTCCAGCGTCATCGGCGGGAGTATGGACGGAATGCGCCGCGCGATCATCGTCTTGCCGGAGCCGGGCGCGCCGATCATGAGCATGTTGTGCCCTCCCGCGACGGCGGTCTCGATGGCGCGCCGCAGGTTCTCCTGGCCCTTGATGTCCGCGAAGTCGTCGCCATGCCCCTCCTCGGCGGCGACAAGCCCGGCGAGGTCCGTCGCGTGCGGCTCTATCTTCACCTCGCCGTTGAGGCACGCGACGGTCTCGGCGAGGGACCTCACGGGAATGACGTCTATCCCCGGAACGACGCTCGCCTCCTCGGCGTTCTCCTCGGGGACGAACACGGCGCGCCGCCCGATGCGGCGCATCTCCATGACGATCGGTATTATCCCCCTCACGCGCCTCACGCCGCCCGCGAGCGAAAGCTCGCCCGCGAAGGCGTACTCCTCGAGCTCCTCGTTCCTGAGGCGCTTTGTAGCGCGCAGGAGCGCGACGGCGATGGGAAGGTCGTATATGGGGCCTTCCTTGCGCACGTCCGCAGGCGCCAGGTTGACGGTGATGGCGTACTCGTCCTTCGAGCGGAAGCCCGAGTTCTTGAGCGCGGTCGACACGCGGTCCTTCGCCTCCTTCACCGCCTGGTCGGGGAGACCGACGATGGCGAACGAACTCGTCGACTTCGCCGAGCTGACCTCGATCTCGACAGTGGACGCATCCACGCCGTTAATCGCGCCCGAATAGCATCTTGCGACCATTTTGCCTCCGTTCCTTTCTGATGAATTCAGATGACGGAGACATTATCGCAAAAAGCGGAAAAGGAAGTGTTACATCTCTATGACTTCTTCGCAACAAATACGCAACATCTGCGCAACAAAAATGTTTTATTCGGCGGCGCCGGCGAAGGCGAGCGAGCCGTCCTTCGCCGTGACCTTTATCTCCGCGCCGGGCATGTACCTGCCGGCGACGATGCCCTTCGCGATCGGGTTCTCCAGCTCGCGCTGGATAGCGCGCTTCACCGGACGCGCGCCGAAGGCGGGGTCGTATCCGTCCTTCGCGAGCTGCGCGACCGCGGCGTCGTCGACCGAAAGGCGGAAGCCCTGGTCCGCAAGCCGCTTCGAGAAGTCCTTCAGCTGGAGCTTCACGATCTCCGCGATCTGCGCCTCGCTGAGCGAGTCGAACTCGAGTATCTCGTCGAGGCGGTTCAGGAACTCGGGGCGGAAGATGTCCTTGAGCGAGTCCTTCGGCGCGTTAGAGGTCATGATGATGACGGTGTTCTTGAACGACACGGTCCTTCCGTGGCTGTCGGTGAGCCTGCCGTCGTCGAGGACCTGCAGCAGCATGTTGAAGACGTCCGGATGCGCCTTCTCGATCTCGTCGAGGAGGACTACGGAGAACTGCTTCCTGCGCACGGCCTCCGTGAGCTGCCCGCCCTCGTCGTAGCCGACGTATCCGGGCGGCGCTCCGACGAGGCGCGAGACGGCGAACTTCTCCATGTACTCGGACATGTCGAGGCGCACCATCGCGTTCTCGTCGTCGAAGAGCTCCTGCGCGAGCGCCTTCGCAAGCTCGGTCTTTCCGACGCCCGTCGGGCCGAGGAAGAGGAACGCGCCCACGGGGCGGTTGCGGTTCTTGATGCCTGCGCGCGAGCGTATGACCGCGTCCGCGACAGCCTCCACCGCCTTGTCCTGTCCGATGACGCGCTGGTGCAGCACATCGCCGAGGCGCATCAGCTTCTCGCGCTCGCCCTCCACGAGCTTCGTCACCGGTATCCCGCTCCAGCGCGAGACGACCTCGGCGATTTCGTCGGACGTCACGACCTCGCTCAGGAGCGCCGCGTCGCCGCACTTCACCGCCGCCTCGTGCTCCCTGAGGCGCTTCTCAAGCGCAGGGATGTCGCCGTACTGAAGCTTCGCCGCGGCGTTGAGATTGCCCGCGTCCACGGCCTGCTGGTGGCGGATCCTCGCCTGCTCGAGGTCCGCGCGCACCTTGCGCACCTCCTCGATCGCCGCCTTCTCGCGCTTCCACTGAGCCGTCATCGCGTCCATCTTCTCCCGAAGCGCCTTAAGCTCCGACTGGAGCTCCTCGAGCCGCTTCTTGGACGCTTCGTCCTTCTCCTTCTTGAGCGCGATCTCCTCGATCTCGAGGCGCCTGACGTGCCGCGAGATTTCGTCGAGTTCCTGCGGGCAGGAATCCATTTCCGTCCTGATGCGCGCGCACGCCTCGTCGAGAAGGTCGATTGCCTTGTCTGGGAGGAATCGGTCCTGGATATAGCGCGACGACAGGACGACTGCGCTAACGAGTGCTTCGTCTCGTATGTGGACGTTGTGGTATTTTTCGAAGCGCTCCTTTATGCCGCGCAGGATCGAGATCGCGTCCTCCTCGCTCGGAGCGTCAACCTGCACCGGCTGGAAGC
>JAFPDR010000129.1 GCA_017389885.1 Kiritimatiellia bacterium | reverse complement strand
TTCAGCTCAGGAACGTACCCGGGCGTGTCCTCGTTGCACTCGAGTTCCGTCGAGCCGTACCAGATGGTCGCCGTGAAGTAGTGCGGCTGGCCGTTTACGAGAAGGTGCCCCTCCTTCGACACGCTGAACTTCGCTTGCTTCGGATAGAGCTCCGACTGGGGGATCGCCCCGAAAGGCACGAACGGGTCGAATCCGAGCCCCTTGGGGTCGAGGTATTCGTCCGCAGCCGCGGCGGCGGACAAGACGGTGATTGCGAGTGCGAGAGACTGTCTTTTCATTGGCGTTCCTTGTTGTTACGGTTCTTCGACGGTGGCGGCGACTATCAGCGGGATCTGCTGCGTGTTGGCGGAGACGATGTCGAGGGACTTCACGCGCTTTTCGGGATGCGGATTCTGCCACTGCCAGATGTAGAGGCCGCGGTTCTGCCCGTTCGTCCAGCCCTTGAAGCAGCGGTTCGCCGTCATGTCCTCCGTCAGCGAGACGAAGTACCAGTCCCACACTTCGCGGAAGTTGCGGCACGGCGCCTCGACCTTCGTGCCGTCCTCGTAGTTGACGACGTAGGTGAACGCCGTCTCGACGCGTCCGAGCGTGCCCCAGCCGATGCCGTGGAGGAAGTAGATGTTCTTCGCCTTCGCGTCGACCGGAATGCCCTTGACCTCGAGCGGGAACGGCAGTTCGTCCGCCGGCGCGTCGACGAGCTTCGTCGACTTCATCACGAGGCAGTCGCGGTAGCCGTTCTGGTCGTAGCGGATGAAGTCCATCGGCACGCCGTTGCAGCTGGTGACGCCCCACGGAGTGTCTTCGAGCGAGAACTTCGCGCCCTGGTCCACCCAGCCGTCGCGTCCGTCCTTCGCCACCTTGTCGATGAAGCGGCGGTTCACGAACTTCCTGAGGTCGATCGGACGGCACTTGTTGGGGTCGACGGCGAACGCAGGCTTTTCGACGACGCGCCGTGCGATCTCCGCATCGAGCAGTGCCTTGCCCGCCTTGAGGGAATCTGCGGCCGCGAGGGACTTGAGCCTCTTCACGTACCTGCCCGCGGGATAGCGCTTAAGCAGCTGCTCCTTCGTGCCCGCGACATAGAACTGCACGTCTCCGGGAACAAGGTACATCACGTATTCGCCCTTCTTGTTCGGCAGAAGCTCCTGGCGGTAGGAGACCATCACGGGCTTTCCGTCCACGACGTCGACCTGGTTCCAGACGTGGACGAACTGGCGCCCTGCGCCGACGTCGACGCCGGGCGTGAAGCGGACTAGCTGTCCGCCGCCGGCGCACGAGTTGATCGCCCAGGCCGTCATGCCGTCGCGCCTCGCCACGTGCACTTCGACGCCGCCGGCCTTCTTGCCCGACTCCTCGGATACGAGGGTGCAGGTCGGGACGATGCCTGCTTCGGCGCAGGCGGCGAGCAGATAGTCGGCGTATTCGTCGTTGGCGAGGTCCCTGCAGCGCACGACGCCCTTTCCGAGCGCCTTCTTCTCGCCGCTCTTCATGTCGGACGTGAACGACTCGGGGTTTTTGCCGCCGTACTCGTTTCCGTCAAGGCGCGTGTTGACGAGGACGAGCGAGCCGCCGTTCTCGACCCACTTCCTGATCTGCGTGCAGGTGCCGGGGTAGGACGCGCGCGTTCCGGCGCAGACGAGCACCTTGTAGTTGTCGAGGCGCGCCGTCGTGTTGGTGATCTGGTCTTCGAAGATGACGTCGTGCTCGAGGTGCTCGAACTCGGCGACGGACTGCGCCTGGTCGAAGCACTTGTAGCCGTCGAGGCCGTATTCGGCGACGCGCTCGGTGGGACTCGAGAAGAGGATCGCCACCTCGTGCGGCACGCCGCGCCGGCGGGGCGTGAAGAACTCGTTCACGTCCATGACGTCGCGCTTCGCGATGCGCGAGCCGAGGAGCGCGTCGAGCTGGACGTTGTCGCGGTTCATGAAGTAGTAGCCCGACTTGCCAGACTCCCACTTGAACGAATAGGAGACGTTGAAGCCGCGGATGTACTGCGCGAGGTAAGAGCCGCGGATCGAATTCGTCGTGTTGCCGATGTACATCTCGTTGTCGACGATCGGCTTTCCGTCCGCAAGCCCGCGCAGGAGCGCCGCCGGCATGACGCCGCGTCCGCCAGTCTGGGAGCAGACGACGTCCAGGTTCCGGTAGCACCGGAAGAGGTCGATGCCCGACGTGCGGATCGTGCACGGCTGGAACGTGGTCTTCGCGTCCGGGTCGAGCTTCTTGATGCGCGCGGTGCCCTCGGCCAGCAGGGACGCGAACTGGCCCTCCATGAACTTCGCGTACTCGACGAGATAGGCGATTGGCTTGTCGGGGTTTTCGTAGGCGCCCGGAAGCTCGTCGAAGCCCTTGAACTTGAGCTTCCCGGAGGCGCTGTTCGCCCAGGCGGAGTTGAGGTTCTCGATCGTGCCGTACTTCGCCTTCATGCGCTCGGCGAAGAGCTGTTTCGCGTAGTCGGAGGTGTCGAAGCAGGACGGCTCGTTCAGGAGCTCGTAGCACCACGGCTTGTTGTCCGCGGGACAGATCGCGATCGCGTCCTTTGCGACGTTCTCCCACATGTTGAGCCAGATGTCGCGTCCCTGCGGATAGACGATGGACCACGGCATCCAGTGTGCGTGGCCCTGCGTCCAGGCCTTGGACGAGAGGCGTCCGGGCGTGTCGAGCTTCGCGCCGCACTCGGGATGGTTGCAGAACGGACTGTCCTTGCCTGGCTTCCTGCACTTGGGCGGGTCGACCGTGCGCTTGGGGTCGAGCGGACAGTCCCAGTGCCAGAGCGACCCGTGGGACCATTCGCTCGCCGTCATGTCGACGTACATCGGCATGCCGAGCTCGGCGATCATCGCGGAGAGCTTCGCGTCGTCGCGGCGCTCGTCGCGGAACCACGGGCGGTAGATGCGCTTCATCCACGCCATGGCGCCGTAGAAACCGCCGCAGTCGAGTCCGAGCCGCTGCATCTTCTCGTAGTTCGGGATGCCCTCGTAGAACCACTTCACGGCCTCCTCGTTGTTCGTCGAGGGCTGGCCCGAGAACTCGATCTGTCCGTACCACTGCGTGGCCGGGAAGTAGCGGGGCTTGCCGTTCAGCAGCAGCGAACCGTCATCGGCGACGGTGATCTTCCCGCCCTTGGGGAAGAGCTCCTCCTTCGGAATCGAATCGAAGGACGGAACGGGATCCTGCGCGAAGACCGCTACTGCCATCATCAAGCCAACCATTGGATGCCTCTCCTATAATTTCGATTTACCCCAAGGAGGTGGAGCTTCCAGCTCCGCCGTCCACATCGTGGCGCGGCGAGACGCCGCACCTCCTTGCTTCGCCGTCGCTATTTCGTGAGCTGGTCATGGTACTTGCCGTCCTTGTAGCCGCGGCACGTTCCGAGCGGAAGCCCCGCGCCGTTCACGACGTTCCATCCACAGTCAAGGTCGAACCATGCGTAGCGGAACGCAAAGGCCTCCTTGACTTCCGGGCAGGTGAGCTCGATTGTGTCGCCGACGATCTTCGCCGACGCGAAATGGAGAACCACGCCCTCCTTCTCCTTGCCGTTCTTGTCCTTGCCCTTCTCGACTGGCCCGCCGAGCTCGAAGCCCTTCACGGGCTTGCCGTCGCGCGTCTTCAGCCCCTTCGCGTTCCTGAGCTTGATCACGCACTTCGGCCCCTTCCACTCGACGGAATCAACCTGCGGGCAGCGTCCCTCGACATTCTTGCCGTAGACGTTCTGGAGCGCCCAGTTTGCATAGCGCTCGCCAACCTCCTCCTTGTGGATCGGATGGATGTCCGCCTCTCCGAGGTCGAGTAGCGAAATCGTGTCGCAATCGGGAAGCAGCGTCGCGAGCTCGTTAAGCTGGCGGCGCATGTCTGCGTTCACCGACCACGTCGGGGCGTTCGTCTCGCCGTTCGCCATGCGCTGCGTGGAGTTCGGCTTGGTGTCGAGCTGGTGCGGGCATATCTCCGTGATGATCACGGGGAGTTTGTCCTTGTAGGTGAACTGCGCGCGCCATCCCTCGACAAGAGTCTTGAAGAAGTCGGCGTACTTGCCGTTCCCGAGGTCGCTGCAGCCCTGGTACCAGACCGCGCCCTTGATCGCCATCGGATAGAGCGGATGGACGAGTCCCGCGTCCATGGTCGTCGCGCTGAACAAGTTGATTGCGCGCGCATCGTTCGGCTTGCGGCACTCGGGGTGATTCCAGATGTCCTTCGGCATCTGCTCGCCGATACATGCCTTGAACTTCATTTCGTGCGACTCTGCGCGCGACGGCCAAAGCGCGATCGAGACCGGCTTGAGCATGCCGCCCGGCTTGCCGTCCTTGCCGCCCCAGACCTTGTAGCGCACCGAAAGGACGTTCTTGCCGACGCGTCCATGTTCCTTGATGGGGACGCCGTAGCCGTGGTTGGGGTTGCCCGAGCCGCCGAAAGCATGGCCGTTCAGATAGTTCATGTCCTGCCCGTACGACTCACTGTAGCCAATGGACCAGTTCTTCTTGAGGTCGGCTTCCGTAAGCTCGAATGTCGCGCGCATCCAGACCTCGCCGGTGAAGCCCTCGGGGAAAGGATCGCACTGGAAGCCGCGTCCGTCGATCGTAAGCTCCTTCCAGCTCTCGTCCTCGACGAAATCCGGGTCGTGGAGCGACGGCTTGGTGTTGACGAAGTTGGAAGCGGGGTCGAAGCGCTTGTTCCACTCGAAGATCTTCTTCTCGTATACCTCGGGTCCGCCGGCCTTCATGAAGTCGGTCCAGCGGTTGTACCAGAAGCCGGCAACGCCCTTCGCGTGGCCCGTGCCGTGGTCCTTCGCCCAGGCCTGGTCTATCCAGCCGTCGATCTTCGTGGCGCCCCACGAGGCGTTCACGAGGCCGATCGGAACGTCGAGCACCTTGTTGAGCTTCCAGCCCATCCAGTAGAGTGCCGCACCGTTCTTGCGCATCGACTTGTAGGTCGAGGTCTCCCACTTGATTCCAATCGCGTCCTCGCGAGGAAACGGCGAGTTCCGGTTGTCGCCGTCGTTCATGAGGAGTGTGCGGATGTTGGGGTTGCCCTCCGCCTTCTTGAGGAACTCCTCGCCGCCGATCGGGAGGCGTCCGTAGCCAGCGAACGTGTAGGCCATGTTCGACTGGCCGCAACCGAACCACACGTCGCCGAAAAGGACGTTGGTGATCGAGTGCGTCTCCTTGCCGCACTTGGCGGTGATCGTCGACGGCTTCTTGTTCGCCTTCTGCGCGGGGAGCTTCACGGTCCAGCGGCCCTTCTCGTCCGCCGTCGCCTCGCCAACGGCCTTTCCGTTGAGCGAAACGGCAACCTTCGCGCCCGGCTCGGCAAAGCCCCACACGGGAGATGCGACATCGCGCTGAATGACCATGTTGTCGGAGCATACGCTCGCGAACTTGAATTCCGCCGCACTGGATGTCAGCGTAATAAGGAGCGCAATCACGGAGATTGCAATTGCCGCAATTGACGACGCCTCTACAAACGTTTCACGGGACTTTATGGAGTTTTGCGTTTTCATGCCCAAGATTAT
>JAFPDR010000128.1 GCA_017389885.1 Kiritimatiellia bacterium | reverse complement strand
GAGATGAGAAGGGCGGCGGTCGGGCCTTTCCCCGCGCCGTGCTTGCGAAGCCCGGCCGCGATCGGCAGCACGCCGCACGAACAGATCGGGAGCGGTACGCCGATCGCCACCGCGCGGAGAATGCCGCGGAAGCCAGAGCTTCCGCCCATCATTCGGTTCACCCAGCTGCGCGGAATCCACACGGCGATGATACCCGCCATAAGGAATCCGAACACAAGCCACGGCGCCATCATGGCGAACACGTGGACGAACGCAAGCAATATGTCTTTCATTTTCCCAACCCCTTCTATGCCATCTTCGAGAAGCTTTCGAGCGCCTCGGCGAACGACTCTATCGTCTCGTCGGCGTTGCCCTTTTCTATGCCCTCGCGCACGCAGTGGCGGAGATGTCCGTCGAGCACGATGAACGAAAGGCGGTGAAGCGCCCCGTTCGCCGCGTTTAGCTGCGTGAGGATGTCCTCGCAGGGAACATCCTCCGCCAGCATCTTCTGCACGCCCGTCAGCTGCCCTATGATCTTCTTCAGCCGCAGCTGGAGAGCCGTCACGTCTTCGATGCACTTTCTCATCTTCAGTCCTTCCTTGACCTTTCGGGCGCATATTATACCATACCCCCGTAGGGTATGTCAAAGTCGGCTGGAAAAGCGGCGGACGCCCGTTTTTCAGTCGATCGGGCGGGCGGGATTGCCGAGGACCGTGACGCCCGGATCGACGTCGACGAAGACGGCCGAGCCCGCGCCCACGACCGCGGCGTCGCCGATCTTCCTGCGCGGGGCTACGACCGAGCCGGGATACACTATGGCGCCCTCGCCGAGGACGACGGACCCGCCTATCGAGCACTGCGCGTAGACGTGCGAGAAGTCGCCGAGCCGAGAGTCGTGTCCGATTGAGCTCGAGTGGAAAACCGAGACGTGGCGTCCGACGGAAACGTCCGCCGTGAGCGAGACGTGGGGCGCTATGAACGAGCCCGCGCCTATCACCACGTTCGGACCTATCGTCGCGGTGCTGTGCACTACGGAAACGAACTCCGCGCCGCGCGCCTCGAGCGCCTCCGCGCACCTGCGGCGCGACGCGACGCTCCCGAGCGCCGTGACGAACACGTCGTCCGCGGCGATTTCGTATCCGTCGGGCGAGCCGATCACGGGCGGATACCCCGCGAACGCCGCGAGGGCGTCGCTCCTGTCGTCGAGGAACCCCTTTACGTCGAACTCGACGCCGTAGCCGACCGACTCCAGCGCCGCGCCGTACATCTCGCGTCCGAACCCGCCCGCGCCGACTATGACGAGGTGCTTCACGGCTCCACCCCCGCCGCCTTCATGAGGTCCGCGACCGTCCTGCACGCCTCGATGTCCGCGCCGGAGAGCCGCCTGCCGCAGCGCTGGTCGATCATGACGCGGAGCGCGAAGGCGGTCAGGGAGTCCCAGAGCGGACCGGCGCGGAAGTCGGTCTCGGGCGTTACGGACGGGACTTCGAGCAGCCCTGCCGCGCGGTCGAGGAATTCCTGCGCGTCCATGGTCAGAGCGCCGCCCCGGGGAAGAAGGTTCCGACGGACTTCCCGTCGAGGAGCGGCACGAGCACGCGCTTCCTGCCGTTCGCGATGAAGGTGTCGATTCCGGCGCCGACGGACGCCTTGACGGCGCGCAGCTTGGAGTCCATGCCTCCCTTGGAGAGGCTGCCCTTCTCGCCCGCCCTGACGAGGCGCGCGATGTTGCGGAACGTGTCGACGCGCGGAATGCGGCGCCCCTTCGCGTCGAGAAGCCCGTCCACGGTCGTGAGCAGCACGAGCGTGTCGGCCTTCACGAGGCGCGCGATGAGGTAGGACATCCAGTCGTTGTCGCCGAACGTCTTTCCCTTGAGCTCTTCGTCCGCGACGACGTCGTTCTCGTTGATGACGGGGACTATCCCGCAGCGGACGAGGTGGTCGAGCGACTTCTTGACGTTCTGCGCGCGGTGGTGGTCCTCGAAGTCGTAGTGGGTGAGGAGTATCTGGCCGATCTTGACGCCGTGCTCGGCGAAGAGGCGCTCGTACTCGTAGATGAAGCGCGCCTGCCCGACCGCGGCGCACATCTGGACGTCGTTGACGTCAGACGGACGCGCCTTAAGTCCAAGGGCCTCGACTCCGGCGGCCACTGCACCGGACGAGACGAAGAAGACCTCGTGCCCCGCCTTGCGCAGCCCGCTGAGCTGCTCGACGAGGCGCTTGAGCGCCGCGTGGTCCGGCTTGCCGGCCTTGTTGGCGATCGCGTGGGTTCCGACTTTGACTACGATTCTCATAGGTGTCGGATATTATATCATTTATTTCGCGGCGGCGGAGAGCCGCCGCAGCGCCTCGCGCGCCTCGGCGGAGCCGAAGTCGGACGCCTCCTGGTAGTGGTGCAGCGCAAGGCGGCGCGCGGAGCGTCCGCCGACGCCGTGCTCGTAGCACTGCGCCAGGAGCAGGTGGTTGCGGGAGTAGTACGGATCCTCCTTTATCGCCTCCTTGAGGAGACGCGCCGCCGCGCGGTAGTTGCGCCGCGCGCCGCGTCCCTCTATGAGGTGCATGCCGAGGTTCCCCTTCGCCACGCCGTCTCCTCCCTCCGCGCCCTTCGTGTACCAGTACACCGCCTTCTCGACGTCCTTGGGTCCGCCGAGCCCCGCGGCCAGCATCACGCCGAGGTTGTTCTGCGCGGACGAGTCGCCCGCCTCGGCGGCCTTCTGGTACCAGTAGCGCGCGACCTCGCTGTCCTCCGCGACGTTGCGTCCGAGCCTGAAGTTGTCGCCCTCGAGGTACTGCGACTTCACGTGCCCCTTCCACGCGAGGTACAGCCGTATGAGCCGCGCGTGCGCTATGGGCGTCTCCAGGTCGTTGACCATGCGGTCCATGGACCCGAACGCCTCGTCCTGCGACTGCGCGTCGACGGACAGCGCGTACGCCTCCGCCCCCGGCGCCTCGCGCACGCCGGAAAGCTCGCAGCACCTCGCGAACGCCTTCGCCCCAGCGGTGCGCGCGACGCGCATCGCCGCGGACAGCTCCTTCTCGATTTCGAAAGTCATCGCGGCCCCCTCAGAATCCGATGCGGTGGCGCTTCGTGGCGGACTTCACGCCCGACTCCTTCTCGAGCTCGCCGATGCGCATCGCGTTGTCCACTCCGCTCCCGAGGTAGTAGAGCGACTGGCGCACGGTGCGGAAGTCGCCGGGCGCGAGGTTCGCGACCGCGTCGAGGCGCGAGCGCTCCGACTCGGTGAGCTTCGCCCCGAAGGTGCGCTCGAAGAACTTGCGCTTCCCGGCGTCGTCGAGGTAGCCGAACTCAATCTTGAAGGTGAAGCGGCGCAGCACCGCCTGGTCGAGGCTGTCGAAGAAGTTCGTCGCGCCGACCATCACGCCGCCGAAGTTCTCCATCTGGTGGAGGAGCTCGTTCACCTGCGTCACCTCCCAGCTGTGGTCGGCGCGCGTGCGGCTCTGGAGGAGTCCGTCGATCTCGTCGAGGAAGAGTATCGCCTTCTCCGCCTCCGCCTCGGCGAACGCCGCGGCGATGCGCTCCTCCGTGCCGCCCACGTACTTGTCGAGGAGGTCCGAGCCCATCTTCACCACCACCTTGGACTTCAGCTCCGAGCCGAGGTACTTCACGTACTCGCTCTTGCCGGTTCCGGGCGGGCCCCAGAGCAGCAGGTTCATGCGCGGACGGTCCGCCTGGCCCGAGGGGACGCCGCGGTCGCGCTCGCGCTGGAAGTTGCGCACGGCCTCGATTATGCGGTCAAGCCCGACGTCGCCCTTCACGTTGAGCCCGTCGAGGGAGTAGTCGGACGCGGGGCGCCCCTTGCCGTCCTGGATGGAGGCGTGCATGAGCTCGCAGTGCGGGCGCATGATGCGCTCCACGAGCTCCGCCGCGCGCGCGGAGTCGGGGTTGAGGCGCTTGACGTTCTCGAGCACCATGGTGATACCGCCCGCGCTCGTCTCGTAGCGCTCGGCGAGGGACGCGGCGGAAGACTCGGGGATCACGGACCCGAGGTCGAGTCGGCGGATGTTGTTGCGCCATATCTTCTCGCGCTGGACGTAGGAGAGCGCGCGGAAGTGGACGGAGTAGTCGAAGCGCCGCCGCACCGACTCGTCCATGTCCTCCGCTGGCGCGTTCGAAATCCAGATGGCGGGCGTCTTCATCCCGTCGAGTATCGAGTTGATGACGCCCTTCTCCGAGCCCGCGCGCGAGCGCTCGCCGAAGAAGCCGCCCGCCGTGCGCAGAAGCTCGTCAGCCTCGTCAACGACGAGCACGTTGCCCCCGCGCGCCATGCGGGCGTTGAATATCTGGATCCCCGCCATGCGCGTCTCGGCGGAGATGTTGCGCCCCTCCGCGTCGCCCTGGAGGAGGTCGTACGCCCTGAGCCCCGCCTCCGCCGCGAGCGCGCTGGAGAAGCTCGTCTTCCCCGCGCCTGGAGCGCCGTAGAGGAGGATGTTGAGCCTGCCCCCGCCCCTGCGCGCGCGGAGCATCTCCTTCAGCACCGCGCCGTCCTCCGACGCGAGGCGCCCGAAGTAGCCCCACGGCAGCGGCTCGCCCTCCTCGGCGCGGTAGTAGCGCTCGTCGAGGGGGGAGGAGTCCATCCCCTCGAAGTACGCGCCGAACTCCTTGAAGTTGAACCAGTAGTCGTCCGTCATGCAGTTGTACCGCGCAAGGCGCCCCTTCTTCGACATCGCGGCGAGCACCTCGGGATAGGAGCGGTCGACGGCCATCGCGTAGTACTGCGGACGGTCCGAGACCTCCTCGTCGATCGGAAAGTCGTCGAAGAGCGTAGCCGAGCGGACGTACATGAGCATGAACAGCTCGGACTCGGCCTTCTCCAGCCCGAGGAACCTGACGAGCCGCGCGTAGCGCCTCTCGAAGCGCGCGTCCTCCTCGCCTGGAACGAGCTTGCGGAGGATGCGGTCGCGCATTATCTTCAGCACCGCGCGGCAGTTCTTCCGCAGCGGCTTCTCGTTCCAGATGCGCTTGAGCATGAAGCCGACCGAGTCCCTGTCGAGCTCGAGCCGCTCCTCCTTCGCCTCCCTCAGTGGCTTCAGGTCCTTCTCGCTGAAGTTGCCCTCTATTATCGCCGCGGCCTCGTCCCGCCGCAGGTTGAACGCGACTATGTCGAAGAAGTCCTGGTCGTAGATGCGTCCGTCGTAGTTCTTGACCACGTTCCACCAGTATTTCACAGCCTGCCGGACGCTCGCAGTCCGCGTGATGTTCTTGTAATGCGCCATGTCTCGCCTATGCCCTTCGTAAGAAATTGAACAAGACATTGTTGCACATTCCGTGCCAACGCGGGAAAGCCCGAAAAACCGCGCGCGGCGCATTTGCCGCGGTCGGGTCGGACGCGAAAATTTTATATACGCCTATACTCCCGGATAGCCCCGCGCATCCGCTTCGTGAATTTGGTATAATGTCCCGCGAGGAGAGAAGAAACATGGAACGCACGACATTTCCGGTAGGCACGTTCGAGGTAAACTGCTCGATAGTCTTCGAGGGCGGGAAGGCGCTCGTCGTTGACCCCGGCGCGGAGGCGACGCTCGTCGCGGCGAAGCTGGCGAAGCTCGGACTCGAGCCCGCGGCCGTCCTGCTCACGCACGCGCACTTCGACCACGTTGGGGCCGTTCCGGACCTACAGCGCTCATTCCCGTCCCTGCCCGTCTTCGTTAGCGAGGCGGACGCGAAGATCGTGTCGCATCCGTTCAACCAGTTCCCGCCGGACTATCCGCCAATCGGCGAGCTCGGGAACACGAGGGACGCGAACACGCTCTCGGACTTCATCTCCTCGCTCGGCTGGCGTGCGGAGGTCGAGGTGATCGACACGCCCGGGCACACCCCCGGCGGGGTCTGCTATCTCTTCAGGGACGGCGGCGCTTCCACGCTTTTCTCGGGCGACACGCTCTTCTGCTGCTCCGTCGGACGCACCGACTTCCCGGGCGGGAGCATGGCGACGCTCAGGGAGTCGCTCGGCAAGCTTAAGGCGCTCGATCCGGAGACGGTGGTCGTTCCTGGGCACGGCAGCGAGACGACGATCGCCCGCGAGCTGAAGTCGAACCCCTTCCTGCAGTAGCGGAGGGAGGCAATCCGCGGCCTGTGCGGGCGTCACCGTGGGTCGTCGGACGCGTCCCGCGTCCGGCCCGGGCCGCTCCCGGACGGGTCCTTGCGCGTGCGGGCCTTCAGGAATATCCTGAGCGGCGCGCCCTCGAGCCCGAAGCGGGCGCGTATGTTCTTCTCGATGAAGCTGAGGTACGCGGGAGTCACGAGCTTCGGGTCGTTCACGAAGAGGCGTATCGTCTGCGGATTCGTCGAGACCTGGAGTCCGTAGTATATCTTGAGCCGCTTCCCCTTG
>JAFPDR010000127.1 GCA_017389885.1 Kiritimatiellia bacterium | reverse complement strand
TTCCATCACCCCGCACACCGAGTTCAAGGGCCAGGTCTACGTCCTCACTAAGGACGAGGGCGGGCGCCACACCGCGTTCATGAAGGGCTATCGCCCGCAGTTCTACATCCGCACGACCGACGTGACTGGCGACATCCAGCTCCCCGACGGCGTCGAGATGGTGATGCCCGGCGACAACGTCGAGATCTCCGTGAAGCTCATCGCTCCGGTCGCTCTCGAGGAGAAGATGCGCTTCGCAATCCGCGAAGGCGGCCGCACGGTCGGCGCCGGAACGGTCTCGAAGGTCATCAAGTAAAACAAGTAAGAAGTCCTGTGAGATGCCCGGCCGGAAGTGGCCGGCCGGGCTCTATCTCCCACAGGGACGAGAGGATTAGGAAATGCGTGATCTCGCTATACTGGCGTGCGGAGAGTGCAAGAACCGCAACTACACGACGACCCGTAACAAGAAGACGACTACGGAGCGCCTCGAGAAGGTGAAGTTCTGCCCTCACTGCCGCAAGCGCACGACCCACAAGGAGACGAAGTAAGTCTCGCCATAGGGTAGTAGCACAATGGCAGTGCAGCGGTCTCCAAAACCGCCTATGGGGGTTCGATTCCCTCCTACCCTGCCAACAAGAACGGGAAGAGTACGACAATGAGCTTTTTCAAGAAGACGCAAGAGTATCTGAGCGGAGTTTCCGCCGAGGCCAAGCGGGTTACGTGGCCCGGGAAGCACGAGCTTTGGGAGTCGACGCTCGTCGTCATCTCGTTCATCTTCATTCTTGCCGCGACGACGCTCGTCTGCGACAAGGTGATCGAGCAGTTCATAAGGATCGTCCACGCCGGCGCCTGATTTCAGCGCGACGACGAAAGGGTTGGAGGTTAAGACGATGGTCAAGCAGTGGTTCGTGCTTCACACGCTCACCGGGCAGGAGAACAAGGCGCAGAAGTCCATAGAGGCGCGCATCAGGCTCGAGCGCATGGAGGAGTTCATCGGACGCTGCGTGATCCCGACCGAGCGCGTCACCGAGAAGCGCAAGGACGGCAGGAAGCACACCTACACCCGCAAGTTCTTCCCCGGCTACGTGCTGTGCGAGCTCGCGCTGTACGACGAGTCGAAGGGCGTAGACGAGAACGGCAAGAAGGCGATTTACGAGCGTACGTGGCAGTTCCTGCGCGAGACCCCGGGAGTGATCGGGTTCATCGGCGGCGACCGCCCGCAGCCGCTCAAGCAGAGCGAAGTGGACGCGATTCTACTGGACAAGCCGTCGAGCGGCGTCCAGGCGGAGCGTCCGAAGGTGAATTTCTCCGTCGACGAGACGGTGAAGATAACGGATGGCGCGTTCATGGGCTTGACGGGCCAGATCTCAATGGTGGATCCCGACAAGGGCAAGCTCAAGGTCGAGGTAGCAGTCTTCGGCCGGAAGGTCCCTGTCGACGTCGAATACTGGCAGGTGGAGAAGGTCTCCGTCGAGGAGACCATCGAGCCGGCTAAGTAAACGGCAGGTTTTGCGGTCCGCTACCACCGGGAAGGATCCCCGGGAGGAGCCGCACGAAAGAAGGAAAAGGAAAATGGCTAAGAAAGTCACTGGAGTCGTAAAGCTCCAGATTCCCGCCGGCGCCGCGAATCCCGCGCCGCCCGTGGGTCCCGCCCTCGGTTCTGCAGGTGTCAACATCATGCAGTTCTGCAAGGAGTTCAACGCCAAGACGGCGAAGGACTCGGGGCTCGTCATCCCCGTGATCATCACGGTCTACCAGGACCGCAGCTTCTCGCTGCAGTTCAAGTCGCCGCCTGCGTCCACGCTCCTCAAGAAGGAGGCGGGTCTCGCCAAGGGCAGCGGCGTTCCCAACAAGAACAAGGTCGGCAAGGTCACCAAGGCCCAGCTTCTCAAGATCGTCGAGATGAAGAAGGCTGACCTCAACACCGACGATCCGGAGCAGGCAGTCAAGATGATCGCCGGCACGGCTCGCAACATGGGAATCGAGGTGGTCGAATGAGCACTCACGGAAAGAAGTATTTCAACGCGCTGAAGAAGGCCCCCAAGAAGGCCGTTTCCCTCGACGAGGCCGTCAAGTTCGTCAAGAACAACCCCGGCGCCAAGTTCGACGAGACAGTCGACGTCTACTTCCGCCTCGGCAGCGACCTCACCAAGGGCGACACAGCTGTTCGCGGAACCGTCAAGCTCCCCAACGGCTCGGGCAAGACCGTCAAGGTCGCGGTGTTCGCCGGCGGCGAGCAGGCCGAGGCCGCGAAGGCGGCGGGAGCCGACTTCGTCGGTCTCGCCGACCTCATCGAGAAGGTCTCGAAGGAGGGCTGGTGCGACTTCGACGTGGCGATCGCCACGGTCGAGGCGATGAAGGAAGTCAGGAAGTGCGCGCGAATCCTCGGTCCGCGCGGCCTCATGCCCAACCCCAAGACGGGAACGGTCACGGACGATACCGCGACGGCCGTCAAGGAGGCGAAGGGCGGCAAGGTCGACTTCCGCATGGACAAGACGGGCAACCTCGCGGTCGTCGCGGGCAAGCGCTCGTTCGACGCCGACAAGCTCGTCGGCAACATCAAGGCCATCGTCTCCGCAGTCCAGGCCGCGAAGCCCGCCACCGTCAAGGGCGTCTTCATCAAGTCGATGACGATCTCGTCCACGATGGGCGTCGGCGTTCCGGTCGTGCTCACGAGCGACGCCGAATAAGGGAGGATCTTGAAATGAGAATCGAAAAGATCGCAATTCTCGACGAAGTCGTCGCCCGCGTCAAGGACTCGGACTACTGCTTCATCGTCAACCACGGCGGCGTCACCGTCGCTCAGTTCGCCAAGCTCCGCAAGGCCCTCAAGGCCGTTGACAGCCGTCTTCTCGTCGTGAAGAACTCCTTCCTCGGGAAGGTCGCGAAGGAGAAGGGCTGGAGCGACGACGTCAACGCGATGCTCCAGGGCAACACCGCCATCGTAACCGGACACGGCGAGCCCACCGCGGTCGCCAAGGCCATCATGGAGTTCGTCAAGGACTCCGGCGGCAAGGCGTCCGTCAAGGGCGCGGACTACGACAACAAGATCGTGGACGCGGCGATGGTCGAGGCGCTCTCCAAGGTGCCCGGCAAGGACCAGCTCCGCGCAACCCTCCTCATGCTCCTCAAGGAGCCTGCGACACGCCTCGCGCGCGTCCTCTCCGAGAAGGCCAAGAAGGAAGGCGGCGCTCCCGCCGAGGCTCCCGCAGAGCCGCCGGCAGCGTAACAACAAATTTCCTTGGCATGAAAAACGGCCAAGGTTGAACTAAAAAGGAAACAAAAAAATGACAAACGAAGAGATCATCAAGGAGCTGTCCGGAAAGACGGTTCTCGAAATCAACGAGCTCGTCAAGGCTCTCGAAGAGGCGTGGGGCGTTTCCGCCGCCGCCGCAGTCGCAGTCGCGGGTCCCGCCGCTGGCGCCGCTCCTGCCGAGGAGAAGACCGAGTTCGACGTCATCCTCAAGGCCGCGGGCGCGAACAAGATCGCCGTCATCAAGGAGATCCGCGCGATCACCGGTCTTGGCCTCAAGGACGCCAAGGACATGGTCGACGGCGCTCCCAAGAAGGTCAAGGAAGCCATCGCCAAGGACGAGGCCGAGAAGATCGCCGAGCAGCTCAAGAAGGCCGGCGCCGAAGTCGAGGTCAAGTAAGGCCGAGGCTTTTCGAAGCCAAAAAAGGGAAGCGCGGCGCATCTGCCGCGCTTCTTTTTTCGCCGCCTTCCGTTCCGCATTGACGCGCGTGGCGTGCGAATGGTATAATATGCGCCGTTTTCGCGCGACTGTAGCTCAATTGGATAGAGCGTTGGCCTCCGAAGCCGAAGGTTGCTGGTTCGATCCCAGTCAGTCGCACCAATTTCAGATTTCGCCGCGCCGCACGCGCGGTTTTTTGGTATACTTTACATTATGCAAACGATTCCATACAAGACGTATCTCGACGAGAGCGAGCTTCCTGAGTGCTGGTACAACCTGCGCGCCGACATGGCGAAGAAGCCCGCCCCGCTTCTCGTTCCCGCAACCGGAAAGCCCTGCACCGAGGCCGATCTCGCGCCCGTGTTCTGCGAGGAGCTCATCCGCCAGGA
>JAFPDR010000126.1 GCA_017389885.1 Kiritimatiellia bacterium | reverse complement strand
TTCACGTTCAGGAAGTTTCCCTTCACCGCAGGCGACGCGACCTTCCTCTTCTGCTTCGCCGAGGTCGCGCAGCCCAAGGCCGCGGCGGCGGACGGGGTTCCGTTCTCCGCCGAGGCGCGCGCGCGATTCTTTTCGGCGATCAGCCACGACGTGCGCACCCCGCTGAATGCGATCGTGGGCTATTCGCAGCTGCTGAGGAACGCGCAGGGTCCGGACCAGTCTCGCGAGGCCGCGCACGCCATCGAGGACGGCGCGCGCAACCTGATGACGGCGATCGACAGCGTGATGACGATTCTCACGCCGGAGTCCTCGATGAAGATGCCGACCATCGAGACTTTCAACGTCTCCGAGGCTACGCTGCAGGTCGTAGAGTCCTATGCGTCCGCCGCGGGCGCGAACAACGTCGAGCTGCAGATCAAGTCCGGCGAGATACCGCTCGTCGAGTTCGCGGGCGCGGCGTACAAGGACGTCCTCGGAAGGCTTCTCGAGAACGCGGTGCGCCACACTCCCTCGGGCTACATCGACGTCCGCACGTCGTTCAAGGACGGCTGCCTCTCGCTGCAGGTCGACGACATGAGCCCGGGCATGACGCCGGGCGAGATCGCGGAGGTGATGGATCCGAACGCGGACAAGGATCCGAACGCCTGCCCCGGCAGCTCGACGCTCTGCCTTGTCGTCGCGAAGCGCATAGTCGAGCGCCTAAACGGAACGTTCAGGATCAGTTCGCCGAAGAACGCCGGGACCTCGGTCCTTGTCGTGTTCCGCGACGTCAAGGTCGCGGACGAGAGGAGCCGTGCCGTATTCGCCCGCACGCAGAAGATGCGCACGATGCGCATCGTCGATCCGTTCCGCACCGAGAAGCGCATCCTCGTCGTCGACGATCACCATCTCAACGTCCGCATCTTCTCCCTCCTCCTCAACGCGCTCGGCTTCAAGAACGTCGAGACGGCAACGAGCGGAGAGCAGGCCCTCGAGCTGGTCCGGAAGTCGAAGTTCGACGTCGTCTTCACGGACCTCATGATGCCGGGGATGGACGGACGCCAGCTGCTGCGCGAGATTCGCAGGATGCCGGAGCTCTCGCACATGCCGGTCTACGCCGTGACGGCGGACGCGTTCGCGCCGACGGCATGCGCGAACGACGGATTCAAGCAGATCATCCTCAAGCCGATAACGAAGGACATCCTCAAGGAAATCCTCTGACGTTTTGGCAGGGCACCTGCGCCGGGAAATTTGCTATAATATGCAGCCATGAAGAAATGCTGTATGTTTGCGGGCCAGGGTGCCCAGGTTCCGGGGATGGGCAAGGACTTTGCCGAGGCCGATCCGGAGATCATGTCCCTCTTCGACAGGGCGAACGCCGCGCTGGGCTTCGACCTCAAGAAGACCTGCTTCGAGGGCCCCGCCGAGGAGCTGACGAAGTCCAACGTCTGCCAGCCCGCCATTTTCGTGACGAGCTACGCCGGGTACCTCGCGCTGCAGAAGCGCCGTCCGGTGGAGTTCGACTGCGCGGCGGGCCTCTCGCTCGGCGAGTGGGGCGCGCTCTGCGCCGCAGGGGTGCTTGACTTCGAGTCGACGCTCAAGGTCCTCGAGGCGCGCGGAAGGTTCATGCAGGAGGCCTGCGAGGCGACTCCGTCCGGAATGATCGCCATCGTCGGCGCGAGCGCGGACCAGCTCAAGGCGCTATGCGACGCGACGGGCTGCACCGTCGCCAACGTAAACTCCGCGGCCCAGCAGGTGCTCTCCGGCTCCAAGGACGCGATAGCCGCATGCGCGGCGAAGGCCAAGGAGCTCGGCGTCAAGCGCGCGATTCCGCTCGCGACCGCGGGCGGATTCCACTCGGAGTTCATGCGTCCCGCGCGCGAGAGGCTCGCTCCGGTGCTGGACTCCATCTCGTTCTCCGCTCCAAAGTTCCCGGTCCTTTCAAACGTGACGGGCAAGCCCCACGCCTCCGACGGCGCGGCGATCAAGGCGGCGATGCTCGAGCAGGTGACCGGCACGACGAACTGGGCCGCTGACGTCGAGGCGGCGAAGGCGCTCGGCTGCGGAATGTTCGTCGAGTTCGGCCCCGGCAAGGTGCTCTCCGGCCTCGTGAAGAAGATCGACGCCGCGCTCGCGACGTCGAACGTCGCCGACCTCGCGTCGCTCGACGCGACCGTCGCCGCGCTCGCGTAGCCTCGTCCGCAGGGGGGCAAAAAATCTTAATTTGCCCCCTTGCGCGCGTCGGCGGGATATGATATACTATTCACCGTTTTCCACGAATGGGGAAGTAGCTCAGTTGGTAGAGCATCACGTTCGCAACGTGGGGGTCGAGAGTTCGAATCTCTTCTTCTCCACCAATCGCGGGAAAAGAAGAAAGCGGCTTTCACCGGTCTGACGGTGCGCCGCCTTTTTTGTTGTCCTGAAGTGGCCCCGGCCGCTTTCCGCGGCGCGTCCGCTCCGCCGCACTTACCACTCGGCGGGGCGGTGCACCTTGAAGCCGGAGTTGACGGCCTTGTGCTTCTTGAGTATCTTCTTCCCGCTTTCGGGGTCGATCTGTATCTGCGGTTCGCGCTTCTTCTTGCCGCGTCCGGTGAAGAGGTGGAGGACCTTCTGCTTGGGCTGCGGGACTGGCTTGAGCTCCGGCATCGTGTTCATTCCCGCGTGAGCGGAGGGCGCTATCGCGGGCATGTCGTCCGGAAGCCTGTCCTGGCTGAAGTCCGGCACGGTCGAGGCAGAGGCGAGCTGGAGCGAGGAGGGCGTGCCCTTGCGGGGCTTGAAGGCGACTCCCTGCTCGATGCCGAGGCACATTGTGCAGACGTCGTTCCAGGAGGGGAGGCGGTAGTCGCGGTTCTTGACGAGCATCGCCTCGAGGAGCTGGCAGAAGCCCTCGGAGAGGTCCGGGCGGTAGAAGCGCGGGTCGCGCGCCTGGCAGGTCTCGTCGCAGTGGGCGCGCATCATGTCCTCCGCGCTCATCCCGGGGAAGAGCATCCTGCCGGTGGCGAGGTGGTAGAGCGTCGCGGCGAGGGCGTAGATGTCCGCGCGGCAGTCCGGCTCGACGTCTCCGTACACCTGCTCCGGCGAGATGTAGGCGGGCGTTCCCATGACGTGGTCCGGTATGTCGCGCATTCCGTCCTTGATGTACTGGAAGGTGTGGCAGAGCCCGAGGTCCGTCAGCTTGACGACGCCGTCGGTGTTGATCATGATGTTGTCGGGCTTGATGTCGCAGTGGACTATGCCGTATTCGTTCCAGGCGTAGTCGAGCGCGACGGCGATGGACTCGCAGATCAGCAGGCAGTCGCCCTCGGAGAGGTGCTGCTTGCGGTCGAGGAGGGCGCTGAAGTTGTATCCGTCGACGTACTCCATCGTGTAGTACCAGTAGCCGTCGTGGCAGTTGAGCTCGTAGCTCCTGACGATGCCGATGTGGTGTATGTCGCTCATCGCGCGCGCCTCGGCGCGGAAGAGCTCGATGTCCTCCTCGTTCTTAGTGAGCTCGCGGTTCAGTATCTTCACGGCGACTATCTCGTCGCGGCGCGTATCGTGCGCCTTCCATACGGAGGACATGCCTCCCTCGCCGAGCTTGCCGAGGAATTCGAGATACGGTAGCGGTGGTGGCGTTGTCACAGCGATCCTTTCGTCTTGATGCCGAGTCCGTTGCACTTCGAGCACGGATGGGCGCGGCGTCCGCCGCATTCGGGGCACACGATGAACTTCGTTCCGCCGCACACCGGGCACGGCGACACGTTTACCTTGGTCTCCTTGCGCGTCGTGCGGCGCGAGCCGCCGCTGGAGCGGAAGCCGCCGTTCGAGCGGAACCCGCCCGAGGAGCTTCCCGACTTCGATATCGAGGATTCCGTCGTCGTCTTGACGACCTGCCAGCCGCCCTTGCAGTCGGTGTTCGTGCAGCGGAGCGTCCCGTTTCCGTGGCATTTCGTGCAGGGCTCTATGCCGGTCCAGTTGCATTTCTTGCAGGGATGCCCGAACGCGTCCTCGACGAGCTTGCGGCGCTCCTTGCCGATCTCCTCGTACTTCGCGTTGGGGACGAACGCCTCGCCGACGGCGATCTCCCCCTTGCCCTGGTGCTCCGCGGCGAACGCGGCGCGGTCGGCGGAAACCTGGAGCGCGAGCTCGGCGGGGTTCATGAAGGCCTGTATTCTCCCCTTGCCGCCGCAGAGCTGGCACTGCCTCTTCACCTTGCGCGCGGGGCCGAGCCTGCCCTTGGCCTGTCCGTAGTCCGGCTCCTCGAGCACTAAGTCGCCCTTGCCGTCGCAGCCTGGGCACTTCTCCCTGACGACGAGGTCCGGAAGCTCCGGCTTCACGCTCGTCCCCTCGGGCGGCGGAGTTATCACGAAGTTTGCGACCTGGTTCCTCGCCTCGAAGAACGGAAGGAACGACACTGCGAGAATGACGGTGAGGAAGTTCATCTGAGCCCCCATTCGTTTAGTTTTCTGTGTAGGGTGCGGCGCGAGATGCCGAGCGTCTCCGCGGCCTTGGTCTTGTTGCCGCCGCTCGACTCGAGGACGGAGAGTATCTTCGCCTTCTCCGTCTCCTCGAGCGTCTTCGCCGAGGCGACGGACTGTCCCTGCGCGGGCGGCTCGAGCACCTCGGACGGGACGTCCGCGAGCGTAAGCCTCCCGCCGGACGAGAGGACGCACATCTTCTCGACGACGTTCCTCAGCTGGCGGACGTTGCCCGGCCACTGGTAGTCCTCGAGCGCCTTGAGCGCGTCGCGGTCTATCCCCGTGGCGGTGCTGCCGTTCTTCTCGGCGAACTCCTTCATGAAGCGCGCGACGAGAAGGGCGATGTCCTCCCTGTGGTCCTTGAGCGCGGGGGTCTTCAGGTCGATGACGTTGAGGCGGTAGTAGAGGTCTTCGCGGAAGTCCCCCTCCGCGACCATCTTCGCGAGGTCGCGGTTCGTCGCTGCGACGAGGCGGAAGTCGACCGGACGCTCCACCGCCTCGCCGAGGCGGCGCACCCTGCGCGTCTCGAGGGTGCGGAGGAGCGCGATCTGCGTGGACATGTCGATCTCGCCGATCTCGTCGAGGAAGAGCGTCCCCCCGTCCGCCGCCTCGAAGCACCCGGCCTTGCCCTCCCTGAGCGCTCCGGTGAAGGTCCCGGCGACGTAGCCGAACAGCTCGGACTTCAGCAGCTCGCCCTCGAAGGCGGAGCACTCGAGCGCGATGAAGGGGCCGTTCGCCCGCTTCGACAGGTTGTGTATCGCGCGCGCCGCGAGCTCCTTGCCCGATCCGCTCGGACCCTCGATCAGCACCGTCGCGTTCGTGGGCGCGACCTTGCGGATCATCGCGTAGACCTTCTCCATCGCGGGCGATCTGCCGGTGAAGCTCTCGAGCTCGCCCGTGAGCTTCTCCTTGAGCGAGGCGACCTCCTGCTCGAGGCCGGCCGTCTTTATCGCGTTCGCGACCCTGAGCTCAAGCTGCGCGAGGTCGGTGATGGGCTTCGTCAGGAAGTCGTCCGCACCGTCCTTCATCGCCTCCACCGCGAGGTCGACTGTTCCGTATGCGGTAAGCAGTATGCACGCGAGCGAGGGCCTCAGCTTCTTCGCCTTCTTCACGAGCTCGACGCCGCTCTCCCCGGGCATGCGCACGTCGGATATCAGAAGCGCGAGCTCCGGCGTCGCCTCGATGACCGCGAGCGCCTGCTCGGCGTCCGGCGCGGTCATGCACTCGTACGTCGCGCCGAGGGCGCGCGCCATGACGTCGCGCGTCGGCTTCTCGTCGTCGACTATGAGTATCTTGCGCTTCGTCATTTCAGGGTCCTTATCCGTTTCTCGATTCTCGGCAGGCGTATCGTGAATGTCGTTCCCTCGCCGAGCGAGGACTCCGCGGCGATCGTGCCGCCGTGCGCGCGCACGATGCGGTCCGTCACCATGAGCCCCAGCCCCGTTCCCTTCGCCTTCGTCGTGCGGTACGGCTCGAAGAGGTGCGTCAGCTGCTCGGGGGACATCCCGGCGCCGCTGTCGCCGAACGCGATCGTGACGTCGTCGTCGTCGGAGCCGATCGCTATCTCGACGCTTCCGCCGTCCTTCATCGCCTCGAGCGCGTTCTTGAGGAGGTTGAAGTAGACCTGCTCCATCTGGTCCGGGTCGAGCGCAACCGCGGGGAGTGCGGAGGGCATGTCGAGCGTGACCTTTATGCGGCGCTCCTCGAACTGGGGCTTCAGCGTCGCGAGGCACGCCTTGAGCGGATCGGCCACCGAGCCGGGGCGGAGGTTCGGCTTCTGCGGCCTGAGCGCCTGCAGGAAGCCGCGGATGATCCCGTCGAGCCTCGCCACCTGCGCGAGGCACTCCGCGATGGACGGATCGTCCCTGTATGAGCGCTGGAGAAGCTGGAGGTTGAGCGAAAGGGCGTTCAGCGGGTTGCCGATCTCGTGCGCGACCCCCGCTGCGAGGTCCATCACCGCGCGCGACGCGCCGGCCCTAAGCTCCTCCTCGGTGCGCGCCTTCTCCGCCGTTATGTCGCGGACGTACACTATCGTCTCGCCTTCGAAGGGGATGGTCTGTATCTCGAGCGCGCGGCTTTCCGGATACGTCACCGCGATCTCGCGCTTCGAGGACTTGCCGAGCGGGAGGCCGAGCGTGGGGAGCATCTCCTCCGGCGGGACGCCGAGGAGCTCGCGCGCCGCGGGATTGGCCTGCACGACCTGCCCGTCGGCGTCAAGCCTCACGAGCCCCTCCTTCAGCGCGCTGAAGAGGGTCTCGGAGCGCTCGAGCGCATCGGCCACGCGCCCGAACTGCTCCCTGAGCCGTTCGGCGTCCATCTTGCCGATGTGCTTGCGCACGCTTTTGAAGAATTCCTTCACTGTACAACATCCCCTGATGTGCCTTCGGAATATTATACCAAATTTGTGGCCCTGTTGCTTAGCCCAAACATGAGTCCGCGAAATTTTGGTATACTATTGGGAAACCATGCGCAAAGGGACTCATCAATGAAATTCAAGCAGGCGATAATATGGACGGCCGCGCTCGTCGTGGGCGCGGTACTTGGAACTCTCGGCATTGCGCCGCTGGACAACTTCATGGACTTCGTCGCGTCCGCCTACACGCGGGCGTTCCAGTTCGTGGCGGTTCCGACCGTCGCGCTCGCGATCCTCACCGCGATGGCGTCCCTCGGCGAGGGCAACGCGATGGGGAAGGTCTTCGCCAAGACGTTCGCCTGCACCGTGTTCACCTCGTTCGTCGCCGCGCTCGTCGGGCTCGGGCTCTTCGTCGCCATCGACCCCGGCACGATCGACCAGGGCGTCGTGAAGGCGGTTGCCGACAACGCGGACGCGATGGCGCAGATCTCCCGCGCGCCCGAGACGGTCTACGGACACATCCTCAACGCGATCCCGAACAACCTCGTCAACCCATTCCTCAGCGGGAACGTCCTCGCGATCGTGCTCATCT
>JAFPDR010000125.1 GCA_017389885.1 Kiritimatiellia bacterium | reverse complement strand
GCGGATGCATAAGGGTGACGCGCGGCGAGCCGGTCTCGCCCGAGCTTGTGTTCGCGCCGGGGCGCGGCGAATCCGTCGCGGTCACGGACGGCGCGGAGGAGACTCGCGTCGTGTCCGGCGGACTTTCCGCCGTCGTCTCCCGCAGGACGGGGCTCGTCCGTTTCGAGGACGAGAAGGGCGCGGCGATACTCTCCGAGCGCCGCGTCGGCGCGAAGTCGATTGCGTTCGACTCCCCGGCGGACGAGCGCCTGTTCGGACTCGGGCAGTTCCAGGACGGACAGCTCGACGTGCGCAACCTTCCGCGCAGGCTCACGCAGGTGAACACGCAGATATCCGCTCCGTTCCTCGTCTCCACGCGCGGCTGGGGGCTCTACTGGCACAACTACTCCAAGATCGAGTTCAACGAATGCACGGACGAGATCGCGCTCGTCAAGACGGGCGACGGGAAGGAGTCCGAAGTCGTCGTCACTACCGAAAGCGGCGGCGCGAAGGAGAAGCGCAAGGGCGTCGTGCTCGAGGGGGCGTTCGAACTCGGGGCGGACTGCGAGTGCGCGTTTATGCTGGACAGCGGACGCGACATGTCGCGCGTGCAGTATGTCGAGATCGACGGCGATGTTGCAGTTGACAACGAAAACGTGTGGCTACCGCCGACGATCGGCTTCCGCGCCGCGCTCAAGTCCGGCGCGCACAAGGTGCGCGTAGTCGCGAACGCAAATGACCGCACGAGGCTCGTGTTTCGTCCCGACAAGGGCGAGACGACGTTCCGCTCGGACGTCGCAGACGGGACGGACTACGTCGTGTACCTCGGCGCGCCGGAGACGGCGGTCGCGCATTTCCGCGCCGACTGCGGCGGAACCGCCGCGCTGCCGGACTGGGCGTGGGGCTACTGGCACTGCCAGGAGCGCTTCGTGACGCAGGACGACCTCCTGAAGGCGATGCGGTACTTCAAGGACCGCGGCCTTCCGCTTTCCGTTATCGTGCAGGACTGGCAGTGGTGGCGCAGCGGCACGTGGAACTCGATGGAGTGGGACGCGAAGCGCTTTCCCGATCCGAAGGGCATGGTCGACGAATGCCACAAGAACGGCGTGCGCGTTATGCTTAGCGTCTGGTCGAAGACAGAGGGAGACAGCGAGTTCTGTCGTGCGATGAAGGATGCGGACGCATTCGTGCTCGGAACGCCGTGGATAGACTTCTCGAAGAAGTCCGCCGCAGACCTCTACTGGAAGTGGTTCGCCGAAAGGCTCGTCTCGACAGGCGTCGACGCATGGTGGCTCGACGCGGTGGAGCCCGAGAACGACGCGATGCACGGCCGGACGTTCGCCATGGGCGAAGGAGACAGGTACCGCAACATATATCCGCTGCTCGTCAACACCGAGGCGGACCGCCGCATGCGCGAGCTGCGTCCGGGCGAGACTCCGCTTGTCCTCACGCGCTGCGCGTTCCCGGGCCAGACGCGCACGTCGTGCGTGATGTGGAGCGGCGACGTCGGGAGCACGTGGAAGGACCTCCGCACGCAGATCGTCGCTGGACTCGGCTTCGCCTCGGCGGGCTTTCCCTACTGGACGAGCGACGCGGGCGGGTTCTTCCGGCCGGGAGACCAGCATGCGAACAGTGACTACCAGAAGCGGCTTGTTCGCTGGCTGCAGTTCGCCACGTTCTGTCCGATCCAGCGCATCCACGGATTCGTCAGCGACACGACGCCGTCCCGCTACGGAGAGCGCACGGAGAAGCTGCTGAACGACCAGGTGCGGCTGCGCGAGAGGCTGAGGCCGTACATACTGAATCTCGCGAAGGACGTCGTGGGGAAAAACGCGATGATGATGCGTCCGCTCTACGACGCCCCTCGCGGATTCGAGACGGAGTACATGTTCGGTCCGGACCTTCTCGTGTGCCCAGTGACTGCGGACGTCGAGGAGATGGACGTGTGGCTTCCCGAAGGCGCATGGCGCGATTTCCACACCGGGGAGGAAGTGCGCGGCGGCAGAGTCGTCAGGGCGAAGACGCCAATCGACCGCATCCCGGTTTATGTGCGCGCCGGCGCGAAGATCCCGAACGTCCCTGCGAAAATGCTATAATATCCGCAGAACAAGGAGGGATCATGCCACTCAACAAAGTTAGTGAAGGCGAAGAGAGGGGTGCTGGCGGCAAGGCGCGCAGGCGCGCGGGCGACGGCAGTCCTGTAAAGGTCTGCATCATAGACGACCACAGCGTGGTCCGCATGGGCCTCAAGTACATGATGTCCTACATCGACGACGTCGAGTGCGTAGGCGAGGCTTCCGGCGGCGAAGGCGCCGCGGCGTTCGTGCGCGGATGCGGCGCGGACGTCACGCTCCTCGACGTGCGCATGCCGGGAGTGGACGGGATCGCGGCGCTCGACGAGATACTTTCGGACAATCCGGACGCGAAGGTGATAATGCTTTCCACGTCGGACGCAGAGGAGGACATCTTCCGCGCGGTGACGATGGGCGCGAAGGGGTATCTGCTCAAGGAGAGCGACCCGAACCGACTCCTTGACGCGATCCGCACCGTCGCGGCGGGAGGCTCGTGCCTTCCCGAGGAGCTCAGGCGCGTGTACGAGGCGCGCGCGGCGGAGCGCGGGCTCACCTCGCGCGAGAGCGAGATACTGCGCTACATCGCCAAGGGATACTCCAACGAGGAGATCGCCGACATGGTTCATCTCAGCCTCAACACGGTGAAGACGCACGTGAAGAGCATCCTCTCCAACCTTAACGTCAGCGACCGCGCGGAGGCGGTCGCCGAGGGAATACACAGGGGCATAATCGCGTGACGTCCGCATTCGCCATGCTCGCCGCCGTCTGCTGCGTGACGGGACAGGTCACGTTCGTGGCGCGCGACCAGTCGAATGCAGGCGTCGTCGCCGTAGAGCCTGACGGAAGGCCGATGTGGTTCTCCGGACCGAAGGAGGCGGCTGGCGGCGACGGGCAGCAGCCTGCGGCGGCCTTCTCGCCAGGCGACAGGATCGCGCTGCGCGGCAGCGAGGCGGAGCTCTCCTTCGCGCCCGGGCTCATCTCCTGCGACATCGAGGTCGTTTCGCACGGAGTCCTCCCTCCCGCGCCAGAGGTGCGTCTCCGCGACCTCGACTGGGGCACGAAGGACAACGCGCGCGTCGCTCTCGCGGGAGTGCTCACGGCCGTCGCGCAGTCCTCCTCGAAGGGATACATGCGGCTTTCCCTCGCGTCGGCGGACGGTCCGTTCGACGCCGAGGTGCCGGCAGGCACAGCCGACTGGACCTCGCTCATAGACGCGGAGCTGCGCCTTGAGGGCGTCGCGATGAGCGTGTTCAACATCAGGAGCGAGTTCGTAGGAGTGCTTCTCAGGGTCCTTTCCGCGTCCGACGTCGAAGTCGTGCGCGAGGCGAGCGATCCGTTCGCAAAGCCCCTCACCTCGCTCAACGCGATACTTCCGTATTCGCCGAACGGCGTGGACCTTCACCGCCGGCACGTGAAGGGGATCGTCACCTACGCGAGCCCCGGACGCTTCCTGTGGCT
>JAFPDR010000016.1 GCA_017389885.1 Kiritimatiellia bacterium | reverse complement strand
GGACTTCTTCAACCCCTCGGGACCGAGGTCCTTCTCGATGAACTCGCGCACCTCGCGTCCGCGCTCGCCGATGAGCGCGAGCACGGTGACTTCCGCCTCGGTGTTGCGGATGATCTGTGCGAGAAGCGTAGACTTTCCTCCGCCGGCGGCGGCGAAGATTCCCATACGCTGCCCCTCGCCGCAGGTGAGGAGTCCGTCGATCGCGCGCACGCCGAGCGATATCGGCTTCGAGATGATGCGGCGGTCGAGCGGGGACGGCGGGTCGGAGTACACGGGGTAGTATCCGTCGGGGCGGAGCGGACCCTTCGTGTCCGCGTCCATCGGGCGGCCGAGTCCGTCGAGGACGCGTCCGAGGAGGTTCGTCCCCACCGGCACCATCTGGACGTGCCGCGTCGGGATGACCTCGGTCTCGCCGCTTATGCCGATCATCGCGCCGAGCGCGGTGAGCAGCACGGCCTCCTTCGTGAAGCCGACGACCTCGGCCTGCACCTCGTGGTCCTCCCACGGGTTCCTGAGGATGCACACCTCTCCGATCTTCACTCCGGGCACGGACGCCTTTATGATGGTGCCGACCACCTGGATGACCTTGCCCTTCACGTCGATGGGCTGCGCGTCCTCCACGGCGCGGTTCAGTACCTCCGGAATATAGTCGAACGGCGTAGACATCAAGCCCCTTTGCTTATGTGCCTCTTGAGCGACTTCTCGATAGCGGCGAGCTGGGTGTCGACGGACGCGTCCGCGACGCCGGCCTCGGTCTCGAGAATGCACGCCGGTCCCTTTAGGCGCGGATCCTCCACGACGTCGAAGGTCTCGACCGTCGGGTAGGCGGTGCGGAACTCCGCGACGCGCGCGCGCACCGTCTCCACGAGCTCGGGCGCGACCTTGAGCGTGACCTGCCGCTGGGTGCGGATCACGGCGTTCATCGTCTTGCGGACGATCTGGACGACCATCTCGCGGTCTCCGATCTCGACCACGAAAGACTTAAGGGCCTTCATCACGATGTCCGCCATCTTCGCCTCGACGGATTCCATGAACGAGACCGACTGGTCGACCTGATCGAGCTTCTGCATCGAAATCTCCATCTTGCCGTCCGTGAGGCCCTTTTCATAGCCTCGCTTCTTCTCGATCTCGAACGCGACCTTCGCGTCCTCGCGGATGCGCGCGGCCTCGGCCTCGGCCGCGGCGATTATCTCGGCGGCCGACTTGACCGTCGCGACGTCCGTCGCCTTCACGACGCGCCTGTCGGACTGGAGGACGAAATCTTCTTTCTTTAGGAGCAGCATAGCGAATACGCCTCCGGGAATCGCAACTTCAACAGAAGTTGCAGGTTTGGTAGTTTGGTGGCTTCGTGGTTTGGTAGTTTCGTGGTTATGTTTTTTGGTAGTTTCAGTCGAAGGCGCTGACGAAGCGGGTCGGGGAGATGCGCGACCGCTGCATGAAGAAGGGAGTATCCGACACCAACCACAAAATCGGCATTGAGCTTCATGTCCGCCCCTTCACCACCTAACCACCCAACCACCAAACCACCCAACTCTTTCACATCTTTCACGAAATACGCGGTGAACCCGAACACCTCTGGATAGACGCCGCGGAGCGCAGTCTTCAGCTCGCGGACTGTCGCGCCGTTCGTGACGCGGCGGAGCTCCCCCGCGCAGGCGAGCGCGCCGAGCCACTTCGCGATCTCGAGGAGCGTCGCGCCGTCGAGAAGCGCAAGCCTGCTCCAGTCTTCCTTCGGGAAATCGTGGAAGAACGGCTCCACGCCGAGCGCCTCGAGGATGAAACGCTTGACGCGCGGGGAGGAAGAAGTTAGGTAACTAGGTAGTTGGGCGGCTGCGTTGTCTTGGGATTGAGCCGACCCCTCACTACCTAACCACCTAACCGCCAAACCACCTAACCAGCTCTCATGCACCTGCGGCGCGAAATCCCAAAGGAAATCGCGCATGCGCGGCCAGAGCGCCGCGTCGCCGACAAGCTCGCGCGCCTCGTCAAGAGTTATGGCTTCAGCTTTCTCCATTCAACTTACAACTTTCAACTCACAACTTATAACTTACAACTTTCAACTTCAAACATCAAACTTCAAACTTTCAACTTACAACCTTCAACCTTACCCCGCCCATTTCCTCTCCGCGCCCTTGCGCGACTCGAGGTAGCGTCTCCAGCGGGCGGTAGATTCCGCCATTCGGCCCTGCATGCTCAGCGCCCTCGTCTCGAGGACGGCCGAAACGTGGGCGAGCGACTCCGGCATGTCAGCGGCGTGCAGGACCTCGAGCGCGCGGCGGGACTGTCCCGCGTCGAGAAGCAGCTCCGCGAGCGCGACGGCGGACACCCCGCTGCGCGGATCGTCCTCTACGAGCGCCTCGCACACCGCGAGGGCCCTCGGACGCTGTCCGTGCCGCATGAACATCCACGCGGTCGTCAGCAGAAACTGTCTCTCGTCTTTCGACATATCAATTCCACCACCTAACTACCTAACCACCTAACAACCTAACCATCTAACTACCCAACTACCTAACTACTTCTCCGGCGGAGGGTCGCGGAATATCGTCACCTGAATCTTCTCGTACTGTAGCCCCTCGATCGCGTTCTTCACGAGGGCCTTCACGGACGGCACGAGGTCGGTTATGTCGGCGTTCCAGCGCGAGCGTATCGCGACCGCGGCCGACGAGGGGAGCG
>JAFPDR010000124.1 GCA_017389885.1 Kiritimatiellia bacterium | reverse complement strand
GAGCGTGGACTTCTCGACGACGATCTTGTCCCCTTCCGCGTAGCCCTTTATCTCGCGCGCCGTCGCCTCCCAGTACTGGAGGTCGCTTGCGCGCCCGGCGCCGCGTCCGAACATCTTGGTCGGGGTGTTCACTCCGACGAACACTATGTCGCACTCCTTGACGGCCTTTTTGATGTCAGTCGTGAAGAAGAGGTTCTTGCCGCGCACCTCCTTAACCACGTCTACGAGCCCGGGCTCGTAGATGGGCAGCGCGTAGTTCTTGGAGTTCCATGCGGCGATGCGCTTCGCGTTTATGTCGCAGACGAAGACCTTGCGGTCGGGGTTCATCTTCGCGATGACCGCCATCGTGGGTCCGCCGATGTATCCGGCGCCAATGCAGACTATGTTCCTGTTCATGCCGCGGTATTATACCATTTTTCCGCGGCGAGCGCGCGGGGCGTCAGGCGAGGGAGGCGCGCTTTCGCATGATCCACTCGGCCGTGAGGAAGGCCACGATGAAGAGGAACAGCGGAGGGAGGCTCCAGAGGTGGAACTCCACGCGGTCGGCGATGCGCTTCGAGCCGCCGCCGAAGTCGGCGTCGAGCTTCACGTACTCGGTCGGGGAGAGCACCTTGCCGCCTGTAGCGGACGCGACGCGCTCGACCTGGTTGCGCGTCGCCGTGATGTCGACCTCCTCGGCGGGCTGCTTCGTCGTGACGACGACGAAGCTCGTCTCGAGGCCCTGGGGATAGCGCTTGCCGAGCATCTCCTGCGCCTTGCCGCAGTCGAGGTTGACGGAGTATACGCCGGGCTTTGTGCAGCCGGGTATCTCGCACTCGTAGACGCCGTTGGAGTCCGGACGCTTCGTCGCGCGGTACGCCGAGACGCGTCCGCCGGTCGCGGCGGAGCGCACGAGGAGGCGCGGCTCGAGTCTGTCGATGCCGTTGTGCTTCTCGTCGAGGAACCTCGCGTACGCCTTGACCGTCTCGCCCGCGCCGTAGCGGAGCTGGTCGGTGCCGATCCTGACGTACATGTTCCCGCTCCTGAGCTTCTCGCCGGCGCCCCAGCGCATGACCTGGCCCCAGAAGCGGTGGTGGAGCTGGTCGCCCGACTTGGAGCGCAGGCGCCACATGGAGTCGGTGGTGAGCATGAGCACCTTGCCCTTCCCCCTCGCCGCGGCGACGACGAGCGCGTTGCGGCTCTGCTCGCCGCGCATCTCCTCGAGGCGCTTGAGCGCCGCCTCCGGGTCCTCCTCGATCGTCGCGGCGATCGACTGCGCCATCGCCCCGGCGTCGGCATCGGCGGAGCCGTCGCCCTTCTTCGGGTTCGCGTACGCGAGCACGTCAGCGCCGGCCTTGACGCCCTTGATCGGAAGGCGCCAGTGGAAGTCGGGTATCTCGTTCCAGATGTCCTCGTTCTCGGAGGGCGACGAGCTCTGGTTCATCACGACGTGCCCGCGTCCCGCCGCCGCGAGCTGGAACGCGAACGACTCCTCCGGGGCGTCGCGGTGGCTCGCCCCGTCCGGATCGTACTCGATCGGCATGAGGTCGCGGAGCTTCTGGTTGCGGATGGCGTAGGGCATGTACTCCGAGCCGGAGATGAGCACGAGGAGCGTGCCGCGGTCCTCCACGTTGTAGCGCAGCTGCTCGACGACGTCCTCGGTGAGGACGTCCTCCCCGATGTCGCCGATGATGATGACGTCGAACTGGCGCCAGTCGTTGTCCTGGATCGGCCAGCCGCCGGCCTCGGACTGCCCGAACGGACGCGCCGCGTTGGCGTACTCGAGGAGCTTGGGCTGGACGCCGGCGATGGAATCGGGGTGGACGAGCCAGTCCTGGAGGTGCACGGACTTGTCGCGCCCGTAGAACAGGTTCCTCAGGTACCTGTACTCCCAGCGGGGGCGTCCGTCGACGAGAAGCACGTTCGTGCGGTCGTCCGAAACGGCGACGTCGAGCTGGCGCTCGTTGTTCTCCGCGAAGAGCTCGCCCTCGAGGTTGGTGACCTTGAGCCTGTAGCTGTACACCCCCTGCTCCTTCGGGACGTCCGTGAACTTGAACTCCTTCGACCAGTCGTCGCCCTCGACGGTGAACTCGCGCTCGTCGAGCTGCCCGTCCGCGTCGAGGAAGTGGAGCTTCGCCTTGCGGCCGTTCGCGTGCGTCGCCGCGACGCGGACGGTGAAGCGGACCTTGTCGCCGAGGAACACGGACTCCGGCGAGTCGGCGGCCGCGATGGAGAGGTCGAACGGCTTGACCGTTCCGCCGACGACCACGGCCGAGACCTGGATGCCGTATCCGCCGAGCTTGCGCGCGATCGACTCGACGCCCGCGTCGCCGTTGTGGCGTCCGTCGGTGAACACGATTATCGACGATATCTCCTCCGCCGGCACCTCCTTGATCGCGAGCTCGAGGGCCTTCGTGAGGTCGGTGACGGACCTGAACATGCGCTCCTTGTCGTCGAGCTCCTTCTCCTCCTGGATGGACTCGTCGCGCAGCAGCCCCGCGCCGAAGCGGAACACGTCCACCTCGTACTTGCGCGCGGCCTTCGAGAGGAAGCTCGAGTCGCCTCCGGCGGCCACGAGCATACGCACCATCTCGGCGCGCGTAAGGCCGTCGGACGGAAGCTTGTCGAGGCCAAGCGCCGTCGCGATGTCCTTTTCCTCCTCCGGCGTCATCTGCCTGTCCTTGAAGTGCATGGACGCGGAGTCGTCGACAAGTACGAGGACTCGCTCCTTGACGGTGCGCTCGCGCTCGCCGATGATGACGGGCTGCATCAGCACGAGGAGCGTCACCGCGACCGCGGCCATGCGCAGCGCCACGAGCCACTTCGCCGTGCGCGGCGGGACGCGCGCGCACTCGTGGGCGTAGAAGGCGCTCACGGCCTCTATGGACACCGCCCCGAGCACCGCCGCGAAGAAGAGCGACCAGGGGGTCGCGAGGAACATCATCCTGCCGAGGAACTGCAGCACGAGCCAGCACGCGATGACTCCGAGCGGGACGCCCATGAGCGCGCGGGTCCACACGTTGAACTTGTTGGAGCCGTACCTCTTCACGGCCCAGTGGCAAAGCGCCCACGCGGCGACGCCGAAGGCCGCGAGGACTGCGATTATCCACAGCGCCATCGTCTCCGGCAGAAGGTCCGTGCGTATTACGTTCTGATCCATGATCCCTCCGTGTCGATTACGTCGCCCGTGCGGCGGTTTATCGCGATCCAGCGCGCGATCGCGGGCTCCGCCACGAGGAAGAGGAACGCCACGAACGCCAGCACGCGCCACACCTCCTTGCCGAAGCTCTGCCCGCCGATCGCCTTCACGACGTCCTCGTCCTTTATCGCCTGCGAGATCTGCACGTAGTTGCAGAGGTCCGAGAGCTCGTTCTGGGTGATCGCGGTGAGGGTCGACTCCTCGACGCCCGCGGAGACCGTGATCCTGATCCTGCCCTCCGCGTCAAGGACTCCCTTGCACGCCTCCTTGATCGTGTCAGGGACCGCGTTGACCGTGTAGACGCCGGGGATTACGCTGCGCGTGACGCGGAGGAACAGCCCCTCGTCGCCCTGGAACATCTCGGCGTAGAACGTCTCGCCGTGGGGATCGGACATCTCGACGATCTCGCCAGCGCCCTCGACGCCGGCGGCGCGCGTGAAGAGGACTGAGCTCGGGACCTGCTCCTTCTTTCCGTCCGGACGCTTCCAGTTGAGGCTCACGCGGGCCTCTCCGCCGTCCTCCTCGTACCTTCCCTCGATCGCGTACGGCTTGTCCTTCTCGAGCTTCACCTCGGTGTTGTGCCGCACCTCGCGTCCGGCGATCTTGAGCCAGAAGCGGTCGTCTACGTCCCACCAGAACTTGTACGAGCCCGCCTCGGGCGCCTTTATGACGCCGCGCCAGCGCACGGAGAAGTTGTCGCCGGGTATACCCTGCATCGGGGAGTTCCACCCCCACCTGAAGTCGATCTTCGCGTCGGGGCGCACGATAGGCTTGCCCTGGCAGCCGAGCTTCGGGAAGTAGTAGCCCATCAGTCCGTTGGACCCCGCCGCGCCGTCGCTGACCGCGCCGCTCGCCATGAGGAGGGTCAGTCCCTCCGCGGGGCGCACGTCGAGCGAGACCGACGTCGGGCTGGCGAGCGAGTAGGCGAGCTCGTGCATCATCGGGACGAAGCCGCGCTTCGAGACGAGCCCCGAGGCCGCGTCGAAGAGCGCGGCGGACTCCACGACCGTGCCGCGCCCGAACGTGTGCGACACGATGAACGGCGTCTCGTCCGAAAGCCTCGCCATCACGACGGCGTTCGACGACCACCCGTCGCCGAAGTCCATCACGCTCTCCGGCATCGCCGAGGAGAGGTCAGTCCCGCTCCTGTACTTCGCGAGCGTCTCGCGGAAGCTGTCCGCCGCGACCGTCGCCTTGTTCTCGCGCCACTTCCCGAACGGAGCGGGGAGCACCTTCTGCCCGCCGAGCTCCCATCCGTTGAAGAACTCCGCGTCCGCCCCGGCCGTCGGCATGACGAAGAGCCCGCCTCCGAGCGAGACGAAGCCCGCGAGCGCCGCGCGCGTCTCCTCGGAGAGGCGCCTCACCCCGACGAGCACGACGGCGGAGAATCCGGCGAACGTGCGCCGCTGGCCCGCGACCGACACGTCCTCGACCTTCGTCTCGAGGAGATAGCCCCTCTTCGCGGCGCCCGCCTCCTCGGCGGCCTCGGCGAGCTCCGGGCGGAGCGCGAGGCCGACGTAGGTTGACGCCCTCTGGAGGAACGGCGCGCCGGAGTTGCCGTCCACGAGAAGGACCTTGACGCCTCCGAGCACGGGCATCGAGTGGCGGTACACGTCGTCCGCGGGCAGGTCGTCGCCGGACTCCACCTTCGCGGAGACGATCGTCCCGCCGGCGTTGGCGAACTTGTGCTTGAAGGTGAACGTCTGGCTCTCGCCCGGCTCGAGCTGGCGCACCTCGCGCGCCTGCAGCGTCTCCCCCTCCGCGACGAGCGACACGCCCTTCGGCGTCACCGCCTCGGTTCCGGCGTTCACCACCGTGACCGCGAGGCCGACCTCGCGGTCAGTCCCGACGATGTCGCGCGACGGACGTATCGACGCCACCGCGAGGTTGCGGATCGACGTCGGGAGCGGAAGCGTGCGCCACGTGATTATGGGCTGCGTCTTGAGCGAGGAGAACACGCGCCGAAGGGTCTTCCAGCGCTCCTTGTCGTCGAGCTGCCAGCCGACGGTCTGCCCGTCGCCGACGATCACGATCTGCTTGACGGCGTTGTGCCCGGCCGCCAGCGTCACGGCCGCGGCGGTGAGGTTGCCCGCGATCTGCATCGTGCCGTTGGCGGGGTAGAGGCGGTCGAGGGTGGAGAGGATGACGCGCTTGTCCGAGACCGGCACGGGGTTCATCACCTGCGGGACCGGCCCGCCGATTATGACGGCGAACGAGGTGTTGCGCGGCGCGAGCTCGACGTACTTCTTCGCCTCCTCCACCGCGCGCTCGAAGTTGGACTTCCCGTCGTTGACGATGGACATCGACGCGGAGCCGTCGATTATCAGCACGACGTCCTTCGTCGCGCCGAGCCCGAACCGCTTGAGGTTCAGCTGCCGCTCGAACACGATCGTCGCGATCGAGAGGACGAAGAGGACTATGCCCGCGGCCATCATCCAGAAGCGGTGCCTGGGGTACCGCCACAGCGCGAAGGAGATGCCGATCGCCGTTATCGACGCGAGCATCACAGGCATCGTGACCGCCCATGGGACCGGCGAGTCGGGTCGGACGAACGGGCGAGCGAACGCGAGCGCGAGGAGCCCCAGCGCGAGGCAGCGGCACGCGAGCAGCAGGATGTCCTCGAGGAGCACCTTGCGCTTGCGCTTCTTCAT
>JAFPDR010000123.1 GCA_017389885.1 Kiritimatiellia bacterium | reverse complement strand
GGCGGCGGAGTCAGGCAGGACTTCGAGGGCGGCTCCTACGTCCGCCTCTCCGCGTTCTGGTCCGACGCCGACAGCGAGCTCCCGGGATACATCTCAAAGGAGCAGTGGCGCCGCGACGCAAAGCAGTCCGACGGATACGGCGACTTCTACCGCCGCACGACGTACGGCGCGAACGCGACGGCCTTCGGCGTCATAAACGACGAGAACTCGGTGCGCCTCACCCAGACCATCTCGCGCCGCCACCTCAAGAGCCGCGGATACGGATACTGGTACACCGACTTCGACATCTACTCCTACGCAATCACCCCCGAGTGGATCAACACCGCTCGGATCGCAGGCTTCGACAACGAGCTTGTCGTCGGCGCGACGTTCCGCTACGACCGCAACGACGCCGCCAACTGGGGAACGTCCTCGTACGGCTACAGCCACTCCAAGTACGAGTACGACCGCCAGACGATGGGCTTCTACGCGCAGGACACCTTCAAGCTCACGGACCAGGTCTCGATCGAGGTCGGCGGACGCTACGAGCGCAGCTGGAACAAGTGCACGATGGCGAACGATCCGCGCCGCTCCTACGACCTCGCCGCATACGACGCCGCCCTTCTCTTCGCGCCGGCCGAGGGGCTCAAGACCTACTTCAAGTTCTCGAACTTCTACCGCATGCCCTTCATCGACGAGGTCGCGTTCAACTCGCGCGACGACCTCCTCTCGCCCGAGCGCGGATGGCGCGTCGACGCCGGCTTCGACTGGTCGTTCCTCGAGGAGTTCAGCCTCGCCGCGAACGCCTTCGTCTCGCGCACGAAGAACGAGATATTCTACGACTCGCTCTTCCCCTACTCGAGCTTCGGCTGGACGTACTACGGCGACAACGTCAACTCTCCGTCCCCCGTCATGCGCGAGGGCTTCGACATCAGGGCCGCGTGGGAGCGCGACAAGGTCGCGGGCGTCGCGATCGCGTACAGCTACGTGGACGCCGAGTTCGACGGAGGCAAGTACGACGGAAACGACGTGCCGATGGCCGCGGAGTCCGTCGTGACCGCGAGCGCGAAGGTGTGGCTCTGGGACGACTGCTTCGTCTTCGGCGGATACCGCTTCCGCTCCGAGTGCTTCTCGACGTCCGACTTCGGAAACGAGTACGAGAAGGTGCCGAGCTGCGGACTCTTCAACGCCGGCGTCCAGTACGCCCCGACGCTCTGGAACCTCGACGGACTCGTCGTCACGTTCACGGTGGACAACCTCTTCGACAAGGACTACTGCGACTACACGACGTACGGACGCTGCTACTGGCCGGCCGCCGGAAGGAGCTACATGCTGTCCGTCCGCTACGAATTCTGACCTACGCCCGCGGCGAGGCAGAACTCCTCGACCGTGCGGGCGATCTTGACGGAGGGCCAGAGCCTCCGCCACCGGGGGAGCTCCCGCCAGTAGGCGACGAGCTCCTTCATTCTTCCGAGCACCGCGCGGTCCCCGCACAGCTCCGCCGCGGACGCGTCGACGTAGCGCCCGAGCAGCTCGCAGACGTCCTCGCGCGCGCCGAGTCCGCGCACGAACGCGCGCCCGACCATTGTCCGCCGCCCCTGCGCGGGGCCCTGCGCAAGCGGCAGGTCGCCGTTCCTGACGAGCGGCATTTTCGCGACCGCGGCGACCGCATCGTACGCGCGCCAGTCGCATTCGCCGTCGTACATCTGCCGCGCGTTGCGCGGATGCACCGTGAGGAACCTGAGCGGATACGCGTTGAACAAAGGCATCAGCGAGAGCAGCTCGTCGTTGCGGTCCACGCCGATCCTCGCCTTCACCGAGAAGCGCCCCTCGCCCATCGTCTCGCAACCGACGGCGAGCATCTTCTCGAGGACGTCCGGCGTGCGGAGGAGTCCGCTGCCGCGCCCCTTGTTGCGCACCATCGGATACGGACAGCCGCAGTTGAGGTCGGCCGTGTCGAATCCCGCGGCCTTCACGCGCTCGAGGCAGACGCGCAGCGCGGACGGGTCCTTGCCGATGAACTGCGGCGTCACGCGGATTGACGCGGACCGCGGCACATCCGCCGCGCCGCCCTTCAGCTCCCTGTCGCGAAGGGGGTCCACGCCTGCGTTCGCCGCAATGAATGGCGTCACGGCCTCGGAGAACCCGGCGGCCCGTATCTCCTCCGCGAAGACCTCGCGGAAGCACCGTATCGTCACGCCCCTCAGAGGCGCGAGGATCATTCCGCTCGTCAGTTCTTCATCCACACGCACATGCCCTTCTCTATGCGCGACGGATCTATCGACGTGCCCGGTATCACCTTGTCGCGGATCGTGTAGTAGGTGTCGGACGAGTTCCACTTCGAGCCCGCGAGCTTGCTCGCCGTGACGCCCTTCGTCACCGCGCCCTTCATGACGTAGCCGCGCGACTTGAGTTCCGCAATCGACTTCGGCGGGGACGCGGGGCGCGCTGGCGGGGCGGAAGGCTTCGGCTCGGGCTTCGCCCTGATCTCGGCCCTTGGCGGAGACGGCGCCGAAGCGGCCTCCGGTGCCTTGGACCGGCGGAGCCACGAGAAGAGTCCGCCGGACGATTCCTTCGCGTCCGCCTTCGCGATCGCCGCGGCGTCGTACTTGCCCTTCATCGTGTCGACGTTTCCGTAGAGGACGCGCCGCAGATAGTCGTCTCCCACGACCAGCCTCTTCGCGCGCACGTCGGCGTCGGACGCGGGGCGGCGCGCAAGTCCGAGCTGCGCGCGGACCGTCGGCATCGCGAAGAGCATTCCGCAGCGCTTCCTTCCGCGGTGGTTCTTCTTCTGCCACTTGTTCGGCGCGCCGTACGCGACGTGGCTGTGGCAGACGACGCGCTCGTCGGGGATCCTGTACATGCGCTGGAGCTCCTTTACGAGGTCGCGTATCGCCCTGAGCTGGACGATCCCCATCGCCTTGTCGTGGTAGCCCACGCATTCGATTCCGATGGAGAACTTGTCGACGTCCTCCTTTCCGTTCCACATCGAGCGCCCTGCGTGGAACGCCTCGCGGTCGCGGTCCACTATGCGGTATACCGTCCCCTCCTCGGTCACGCAGTAGTGCGCCTCGCCGCGGTCGGAGAGCTTGTTGAGCGAGCTGCGCGCGGGGGCCTCGGTGGTGTGCAGGACGATGAGCTCGGTGGAGGCGCGGACCCTGCGCTCCGCGTTGCGCGGACTGCGATAGCGGTTGGACACATCGAGAGCCGATGCGCCAAGCGTAAGGAAAAGCACAACGAGGGCCGCAAGGTACCTCATCGCTATCCGCCACTACAGAATATGTCCATGTCGTTGGATATTATACCAACTGGGCGTGTGACTTTTCAACTCACATCACATACCAAAGTATGCAGAAGAAGTGGCAGATGGTCCCGGCGAGGACGAAGAGGTGCCACACCATGTGCGCGTAGGGGAGCGACTTCCAGAGGTAGAACACGCAGCCGAGCGTGTAGAGTCCGCCGCCGAGCGTAAGCCACATCGTGCCGAGCCCGTGCAGCGAGCGTATGAGCGGTACGATCGCGAGTATCGCGACCCACCCCATTACGACGTACGCGACGGTAGAGACGAGGCGGAAGCGTCCCGTCGTGCGGATCTTGAAGATTATGCCCGCGAGCGTGCCGCCCCACTCGATGCCGAAGATCGTCCAGGCGAGCCCCGGGTGGTCGGGCCGGAGCGTCACGAGGCAGAACGGCGTGTAGGTTCCGGCGATGAGGAAGTATATCGCCATGTGGTCCATGACGTGGAGCACCCTCTTCGCGGGGAGGTAGGTGACGGTGTGGTAGGCGGACGATATCGCGTAGAGCAGGATCATCGAGAAGCCGAATATCGCGCCCGCGGTGGTCTTCCACGGAACGTCCACGCCGCTCTCCGCGCCCTTCCAGACGAGGAGGGCGAGCATCGCCGCGCCGAGGTGCGAGCCGACGACGTGCGTGACCGCGTTCGCGACCTCCTCGCCGCTCGAATATGGACGTACTGCCTTCTTCATGGCGGATATTATAGCAAAACTCGGACAGCCGTAAGGCCGCGTCAGCGGTGTTCGACGAAGAAGACCTTGTCGCCCACGCGGCAGCGCGGGCAGCGGAACGTGACCCACGTGCCCTTTTCCCCGACAGCCGGGCTCTCCTCGTCGCGCCTCAGCTCACCGAGGACGAGCTCGACGACGCCGGTCGTCGGACCATGCACCTGGATTTCGTCGCCCGGACGGATCTCGTGGTCCTGTATCTTCACCTGGGCGATCCCGGCCTTCAGGAAATAGTCGACGACAATCCCGACGTGGCGCTTCACCGTCGTCGCGAGGGAATCCTCGCTGTCCGCGAACTGGTCCGCGCCGGGCCTGCCGAAATACATGCCGTCCGCGAACTCGCGGTGGAAGACCGTCTCGAGCTTCGCCCTGAGGCGCGCCGCGAGGTCCGGTCCGTAGGTGCCTGCAACGACAGCGTCCACCGCCTCGCGGTACGCCTCGACGCACGTCTTCACGTAGTTGGCGTTGCGGGCGCGGCCCTCGATCTTGAAGGACGCGATGCCGGCCGCCATAAGCCTGTCGACGAATCCGATCGAGCAGAGGTCC
>JAFPDR010000122.1 GCA_017389885.1 Kiritimatiellia bacterium | reverse complement strand
GGCGCAGAATTGGCGCGGCACATCTGCGGAAGAACTGCATCGATTCCGTGACTGGGAAGTCGTATGACGACAACTGCGCGGAGGGAGCGCCGGTCGTGCACTACGTCGACTGGATGGAGAAGGGCTGCGTGGAGCTTGTCCTCAAGGGCGGCGGGAGCGAGAACATGTCGCGCCAGTATTCGCTGCCCGACTCCGCCCTCGGCGCGGGACGCGAACTCGCTCGGGATAGGTCCGATGGGTCTCGGCGGGAAGACGACTCTCCTTGGCGTGAGGGTTGCGTCGCGTCCGCGCGTCCCCGCTTCCTTCTTCGTCACCATCGCATATATGTGCTGGGCGTGCAGGAGAAGGGTGCTTGGCGGCTTGGGTGGTTGACAGATACCCCTGTTGCCTATGATTTTTTGGAGACGCGGCTTCCAGCCGCGTCAGTTTTTTTGAGGCAACGCGGCTGGAAGCCGCGTCTCCATGAAAGTCCCGTTGATCCGGCTGCGGCGAAAGGCGCTGTGACGCGAGGCGGCGAAATATGGTATACTGTGCGGCCTTGAAAGGAGGGCGGCGCGAGGTCGCCGCTGGGGAGACATGGCCGGAGGCAAGACGAGGGCGCTTTACAGGGAGCTTGCGAAGGAGATAGCGGACGGAAGGTTCGCGCCTTTGGGCGCGTTCCCGAGCGAGCACATGCTCGCGAAGCGGTACGAGGTGTCGCGCGAGACCGTACGCTGCGCGAAGAAGATGCTGGAGGATTCGGGTCTCGTGTACACGAGGCGCGGATGCGGCACGTTCGTCTCGGGCGATGATCGGGACAGGCGGAGCATAGGCGTCCTAGTCTCGGGATGCCGCTATGCCGAGATATTCTCCAGGATCGGAAGGACGATCGAGGAGCTCGCCAAGGGGAGCGGACTCGGCGTCGTCATGGGCGACGCGTCGTGCCTCGACACCGAGAAGACCCCTGCACGCGCGCTCGACGTCGCGCGGCGCTTCGTGGAGGCCGGCGTGGTGGGGGTCATCGTGCAGCCCGTCGAGTTCGTTCCGAACGCCGACGCCGTCAACACGAGGATCGCGTCCCTGTTCGACAATGCGAGGGTTCCGGTGGTGCTCTTCGACTGCGACGTCGTCTCCCCTCCGGCGCGCAGCGCGTACGACAGGGTTGGCGTGGACAACTTCGACGCCGGCAGGCGCGTCGGGTGGCATCTTGCGGAAATGGGCGCGCGGGCCGTTCTGTGCTGTGCAAGCCCGAACAGCCCCGAGAGCGTGCGCAGCCGCTTCGCGGGGGTGCGCGCGGCGTTCGGCGGCGCGCAGCTCCTCGAGTCCGCCCCGACGGACGTGGCGCGGTTCAGGCGCGTCCTCCGCGAACACCCGGAGGTGGACGCCTTTGTGTGCCAGAACGACGTCTACGCGGTGAGCGCGATGGCGTGCCTGCGCCGCCTCGGGCGGAAGGTTCCGGAGGACGTGATGGTGGCGGGGTTCGACGACCTTGCGCTCGCCAAGGCGTGCGGCCAGGGCCTCACCTCGGTAGCCCAGCCGTGCGAGGACATAGCCGCCGTGGCGTTCGAAAGGCTCCGCCGGAGGATGGCCGGCGATCCGCTTCCTCCGATGGACGTGAACCTCCCGACCAGGCTCGTCGTGCGCGGGTCGACCGCGAGGCGTGCGCAGGGCTGACGGTTTTTTGGTATAATATGTGAATAAGAGGAACAGAAATGTCAGAAATCACCGTACAGCAGCGCAGGCACAGCGCGGCCCACCTGATGGCCCGCGCGGTTATGAACTTGTTTGAAGACGTCCAGGTCGACATCGGTCCGGCGACGGACGAGGGCTTCTACTACGACTTCGACCTCCCCCACAGGCTCTCGCCGGAGGACTTCCCGAAAATCGAGGCCGAGATCGCGCGCCTCATCGCGCTCGACGAGCCGTTCGTCAGGAAGGAAGTGACGGCCGAAGAGGCGGCGAAGCTGCTCGCCGGGCAGAAGTACAAGCTCGAGCGCCTCGCCGACGTCGTTGCGGACGGAGTCGCGATCTCCACCTACGCGGTTGGCGACTACGTCGAGATGTGCCGCGGCCCCCACGTCGAGCACTCGAAGCAGATCGGCGTCGTCAAGCTCACGCGCGTCGCCGGCTCGTACTACCGCGGCGACGAGAAGAACAAGATGCTCCAGCGCATCTACGGCATCGTCGCGAAGGACCAGGCGGAGATGGACGAGATCGTGGCGCGCGCCGAGGAGGCGAAGAGGCGCGACCACCGCAAGCTCGGCGTGGAGCTCGACCTCTTCCACCTCGACCCGGAGGACCCCGGGCAGGTGTTCTGGCATCCGCGCGGATGGTCCGTCTACGTGACGCTCCAGGACTACATGCGCCGCAAGCTCGTGAAGGACGGCTACCGCGAGGTCAACACGCCCGCGCTCATGCCGCGCTCGCTCTGGGAGAGGAGCGGACACTGGGCGCACTACCAGCAGAACATGTTCATCACCGAGAGCGAGAAGCGCCTCTTCGCCGTGAAGCCCATGAACTGCCCGGGCGCGATCGAGATCTTCAAGAGCCGCACGAGGAGCTACAAGGACCTTCCGCTCCGCCTCGCCGAGTTCGGGCACTGCGCGCGCAACGAGCCG
>JAFPDR010000121.1 GCA_017389885.1 Kiritimatiellia bacterium | reverse complement strand
GCGAACTCGAAGCAGCCCATAGGTCCGTTCCAGACGACCGTCTTCGCGCCCTTGACGGCGTCCGCGAAGAGGGCGACGGACTTCGGTCCGATGTCGAGGCCCATCCATCCGTCCGGGATGTCTCCCTCGATCGTCTTCATCTCGATGTCGCTCGCGTCCTTCGTCTCGGGGAACTTGTTCGCGATGACGTTGTCGACGGGGAGGAGGATCTTGATGCCCTTCGCCGCGGCGGCCTCGAGCATCTCCTTGCAGTAGGCGACCTGCTCGTCCTCGCAGAGCGACGTGCCGATCTTGATGCCCTGGGCCTTCTTGAACGTGTAGGCCATGCCGCCGCCGATGATGAGCGTGTCGACCTTGTTGAGAAGCGCCTTCACGACCGCGAGCTTGTCCGAGACCTTCGCGCCGCCGAGGATGGCGACGAACGGACGGACCGGGTTCTCGACGGCGTCGCCGAGGAACTGGATCTCCTTCTCGAGGAGGAAGCCGGAGACGGCGGGCTGGATGTAGTCCGCGATGACCGCGGTCGAGGCGTGGGCGCGGTGAGCCGTGCCGAACGCGTCGTTGCAGTAGAGGTCTCCGTAGCTCGCGAGCTTCTTGGCCATCTCGGCGCGCTGCGCCTTGAGCTCGGCCTTCTTCGCCGCGAACTCCTCGTCCGTGAGGTGGATGCCCTTCTTGTCGTCGTCCTTCTTCACCTTGCCGTCCTCGGCCTTGTAGAAGCGGGTGTTCTCGAGGAGAGCGACCTCGCCGGGCTTGAGGGCCTTGACGACGTCGTCAGCGGCCATGCAGTCGGGAACGAACTTGACCGCGAGGCCGAGCTTCTCGGAGAGAGCGTCGGCGACGGGCTTGAGCGTGAACGCCGCGTTGTCGGGATTCGGCGCCGCGCCGAGCTTGACGCCCTTCGGACGGCCGAGGTGGCTCATGAGGACGAGGCTGCCGCCCTGCTCGAGGACGTACTTGATCGAGGGGAGCGCGGCGACGATACGGGTGTCGTCCGTGATCTTCCCGGAGCCGTCCTTGGCCATCGGAACGTTGAAATCTACGCGCATCACGACGCGCTTGCCCTTGAGGTCCACGTCGCGGAGTGTCTTCTTGTCCATTTTGTTTTTTCCTTTCTATTTAAAGAGTTTATTGATTTCCACCAACTACCAGCTACCAACTTTTTCAGATACAAAGGGCACCAGAATGGTTTGCATTCCGATGCCCTTCTACATCACATTCCCGTCTTCCCTGATTTCAGTTACTTGGCCTCGGCCTTCGCCATCTTGTTGAGCTTGAGCTGGGCGCGCGACTTCTTGCGGTCGGCGGTGTTCTTGGTGATGATGCCCTTCTTCACGGCCTTGTCGAGGCCGGAGACGAATTCCTTGAACTTCTTCTCGGCGGACTCCTTGTCGTTCGCGTCGGCCGCCTTGAAGAGCTTCTTGTGAGCGTCGTGGAGCTTCGCCTTGCAGACGGAATTGCGCTTGCGTGCCTTTTCGTTCTGACGATCGCGCTTGCGTGCGGCGCGTCCACCCTTGATATTTGCCATCTTGAATTGTCCTTTTTTGTGGGAATGTTCGTCGGATATTATATCATATCCCGCCGCGGACTTGCAAGGGCGACTGCAAGGACGTTGCGTCCGCCCTCCCGGCGGTACAGGATGTCCGTCGCCATCTTCTTGACCATGAGGATGCCGAGGCCGCCTATCGGACGCTCCTCCGCGGGGAGCGAGACGTCGGGATCGGAGTGCATGAGCGGATCGTACGCCGCGCCGTCGTCGGAGAACGTCAGCTTCACCCCGCCCGGCGAGCAGACGATCTCGATGTCGAAGGACGAGGCGCCGGAGTGCTTCGCGATGTTGGACGCGATTTCGTCGAGGATTATGTGGAGCTTCGGGGAAAGCATCTCGATCGCCTCGCCCTCCGTCGCGAGCACGCCGTCGAGGAATCCGCTCGCCGAGGCGACCCCCTCCTGCGAGGAGGGGAACGAGCGGGACGCGCGCCGTACGTCCGGAGCGTCCTCTCGCACGCCGCCGCCGTTGTAGCGCACGACGAGCTGCGTGCAGTCGTCCGCCTGCTCCACGAGCCCTCCGTGCGCGATGACGGCGCGGAAGATGGCGCTCAGCATGGGCGACCTGCCGCCGTCGAGCATCGACACGCCCTTGGCGAGCATCGTCTCGATGGAGAACCTGAGCATCTCCTCCCCGAAGAGCTCGCCGCGCTCGTTGGGCTGCTCGGTGATCCCGTCCGTGTAGAGGTATATCGCGTCGCCCGGGCGGAGCGTCAGCTCGTGCGCCTTGTACTTCATCCCCTCCATCGCGCCGAGCATCAGCCCGGACCTTTCGCGGATGAACGACGGCGCCGCGTCCGACGCGATCCTGATGGGCGGATTGTGCCCCGCGTTCACGAAGGTGACGACTCCCGTCGACATGTTGAGCTCGCCGAGCCAGGCCGTCACGAACATGTTCGCGTCGTTGTCGTGGCTCAGGGCCTCGTTCGCCCTCTCCGCGACCTCGTCGAGCGGCAGCCCCGTCTGCGCGATCCCCTTGATCGTGGTCTTCGCGCGCATCATGTAGAGCGCGGCGGGAACCCCCTTCCCGCTGACGTCCGCGACCAGGAACATGAGCCTGTTTGAGCCAAGGAGATAGAAGTCGTAGAAGTCGCCGCCGATTTCGCGCGCCGCCAGCATCGTCGCGACGATGTCCATCCGAGACTCCTCCGGGAACGGCGGGAACACGCGCGGGATCGCGCTCTCCTGGATGCTCTTCGCCATGTCCATGTCGTTCCTGTGCTGCGCGGCGAGCTGGTCGCGCACATAGCGCGCGATGACGAGCCCGACGAGGATGGACGCGAGCACGAGCGCCATGCCGTTGAGGAACGCAGACGTCGCGATGAGGACCCTCCTCTCGACCACGGCGGTCCGCTTCGGAATGACCACGTACACGGGGAAGCCCTCGAGAACGCGCTTCTCCCAGTAGCACTCCGCGCCGGGGTCGCGCCACTGTCCGCCCTCCTGCCCGGCAATTGGATGCGAGATGATCGTCCCGTTGTCCGTCGTTATGAAGATGCCACCCTCGTCTCCGCTCACGTGCCATCCGTGCGTAAGGCCCGTCAGCGCGGAGCGCGCGAGGTTGCGCATGGCCTTCTCCTGCGCGCCGACGAGAACGAACCCTCCCTCCGGCATCCACACTCCGACGTACTTCACCATCTCGCCGCGCAGCGAGTTCGGGAGAAGCGGCTGCGAGAGCTCGAACCCCTCGTTGAGGAGCGACGCGAACTCGTGCGCCTGGCCCTCCGCCGTGACGAAGTTCAGCGCGCCGACCTCGTCGCGTCGCGCGCTGTGCGAGAGCATCCCGTCCGCGTCCGCTATGCATATCTCGTCCACGCCCAGTTCGTCCGCGAGCGCGCGGAGCCTGCGGCTCGACTCGTCCGGGTCGCTCCACCACGGCTGCTCCTGCATCTCGTAGACCTTGTCGCGGACAGCCATCGCCTGGCGGAACATGCGCGCGTCCACGCGCTCGCGGATGTCAACCGCGACGTCGCTGAACACGTTGTCGATCAGGCGGAATATGTCCCGCCTCGTCAGCCGCTCGTGGAGCATCCAGGTGAGCGCGAGGGACGCCGCGAACGCGATCGCGACCGCTCCGACGAGACGAACCGCCAGCCTGCGCTGCGTCGCGCCCTTCATCTGCGCCTCCTTTTCCTCGCCCTCGATGATATGACCGCGTCGATGGCCTTCTTGAGGCGGACGTTGCCCTTCCGCACCGCTATGCCGAAGTTCTCGCGCGTCTCGAGGCGGGAGGCCGCGAGCTCGCCTTTGGACTTCTCCGCCTCGAGGCGGACCGCGCAGCTGTCGAAGAACAGCGCGTCGAGGTTCCTCGCACGGAGGTCCGCAAGCGCGTTCACGTACGAATCGTAGCGGATGGGGTCGATTCCGTGCGAGGTGAGGTAGTAGTCGTACGTAGACGCGTCCATCGTGCCTACGCGCATCTTCTCCGCGGTGATCATCGTCGGCATCGGGTCCGCCGCCCTGTAGAGGAACATGCCGCCCTCGGTCGCGTATGGAATCGAGAAGTCCACCGCCTGCCGGCGTCCCTCCGTTATCGTTATGCCGGACACCGCGATGTCCGCCTCACCGCTGCTGACCATCACGAGGAGATCGGTGAACTTCGCCTGGCGGGTCTCGAGCCTGCACCCGAGGCTCGCCGCCGCCGCGCGCGAGATGTCTATCTCGAGCCCCACGATCTCCCCGGTCTCCTCGTCGCGGTAGGAATACGGCGGAGTGTCCGTCGTGGTCACCAGCACCAGCACGTCGTTCGTGCGCGCCGCGGCAGGTGCCGGAGCCTCCGGCCCGCGCCTGCCGCATCCGGCGGACAGGAGCGCGGCGGCAGCGAACGTCGCCGAGAAGCAAGCCTGGACACATCCGTTCATTCCGCTGCCTCACCGCCTGAACGAGACGATCTGGACCGGCTTGAGCGTCTTGAAGACGAGCGCGCCGTTCTTGAGCGCCTTGGACTTTCCGTACACCGGGAATTCGACGGAGGGCTTGCCGCCGGACGGAAGCTTCACCGTGACGTCGTGCTTCTCCGCGAGGCCCTTGTGCACAAGCACGTAGTACTTCGCCTTCACGCCCGCCTTCGAGCAGTCGATCTCGCGCAGCACCACCTCCGGATCGGAGCAGGCGCCCTTCACGACGGTCGACGGAAGCGCCGGGAGGGCGAGGAAGTTCTGGTTGAACTCCCTCACCGGGCCCGGGAAGCCGCGCGTGTAGTTGGAGCCCATGAGGTAGCCGAGGTTCACCGGATCGCCGTTCGCCATCGCCGTCACCTCGGAGAGCATGCACGCGCGGCCCGCGCGCTCCCAGTCGGCCATCGCGTAGCCGAGGTCGTCGAGCGTCCCCTCGTTGAGGTCGTAGTGGCGGATGAGCGTGTCAGTCCCGTTCGCGTTGCGGAACGCGTCGAAGCACCCGGGGTCCGTCACGGTGAAGAGCGCGTGGAACGGATATGCGATCCAGACGTTCTTAAGATCGGCGTAGTGCTCCGGGTCGCACGCGGGCGAGGCGTGCTGCCACTCCCACGGACCCCACGTGCCGGCAGGCGTCCTGAGCGCCTTGAGGAACAGGTGGTTCGACACGATCTTCGGATCGTTCACGTCGGTGAACTTCTTGCCGGGCAGCCTGGCCTGCCAGCCGGCGGGGTCGTCGGTGAGCATCCCCTGGCAGTCCGCTACGTTGTACCCCGTCTCGGAGTCGTCGTTCTCGAGGATCGCTATCGCATCCTTGACGCCGTTCTCCTCGAGGTACCTGCGGATCTCGTCCATGAACTGCGCGCGCTTCTTCCCGTACCACGCGATGTACTTCGCGTACAGGGCCTTGTCGTTCTTGAGGTCGGCGCGCGAGACGGCCTTCCCGCCGTTCTCCTCCGCGGCGAAGCGCGCGCGGGTCTTGTCGGAGAAGCTGATCGCCCACTGGCCGGGACGCGGACGCATCAAGGCGCCGGCGAAGCCGCCCTTCCTGACCTGCTCGGGATAGCGGAGAATCGTGCCCTCGAGCACGTACTTGAGCTCGGCGAGCGTGTCCGGGTCGGTGATGTCGACGCGGAGCTTGCCCTCGGACCACCAGATGTGCGTGTAGTTCGCGCCGCGCGTCTTGCGGTCGGGCTTGTTGTCGACGTCAAGGGGCTCG
>JAFPDR010000120.1 GCA_017389885.1 Kiritimatiellia bacterium | reverse complement strand
GATGGACGACGCCCAGAGGTCGAGCTGCTCGTCGTCCTTGACCTTCATCGCGAGAAGCTTCTTCAGCCCCTCGTATACCGGACGTCCGAACGACTCCTTGAACTCGGCGTGGAACTTCGTGGGGCTCGTCACCTCGTGGCGGAACAGCCCCGCGCAGAGCTTCTGCGCCTTCTCGGTCGGAAGCGTCATGAAGAGCATGTCGTCCACCCACTCGCTCACGGCCGCGCGCCACGACGCCTCGTCCTTAACGCCGTCCGCGAGGCGCGCGAGCGGCGCGCCGAGGTCGCCGAAGAGACGCTTCGCGACGATGCGGTAGAGCGCCTCCTTCGAGCCGAAGTAGCGGTTCATAAGGGCCGAGTTCGCCCTCGCGCGGCGGCATATCTCCCGCGCCGAGGCGAGCGCGAAGCCCTTCTCCGAGAACTCCGCCTCCGCCGCGGCGAGTATCGCCTCGCGCGTCTCGATTCCGTCCACCCTCTTCTTTCTATCAGCCATTGCCGAAACTCCTTTTATCGTAATCACGCGATTACTTTATCATAAAACAGGTGCTCCTGTCAATGGCGAGTTTCGATTATTTTCCGGGGCTGGTCAGAAGAGGAAGCCTGTGAGCCATCCGAGCGCGACGCCCGAAACGTACACGAACGCGAGGATCGCGAGGTTCTCCATGATGTTCCTGTTCGTGCGGAAGAGGACGAGGAGTCCGAGACCAGAGCCGGTGAAGGAGGACGCCATGAGCGCGCCTGCGGACATCGCGCCCTTGCAGTACAGCTCCGCGCCCGCGACGGATACGGCGCAGTTGGGGATGAGCCCGAGAAGCCCTGCCGCGAGCTCCCCGAATATCGGCGCGTTGAGCCGCAGCGCCTGCAGCGAGTCCTCGCCCCAGAAGTGCATCGCGAGCTCGATGGCACCCGAGACGACGACGATGAACGCGAATATCTCCGCCGTGTGGATCAGCGCGGGAACGAGTATTCCCTTGTGCTCGCGGCATCCGCACAGGCTGTGCTCGCACAGCTCCCCCACCTCGACGTGGCGGCGGATGTGCCGCGCGAACGCGAGCAGCGCGTTCAGGGAGAATCCGACGACTATCGCGGCCGCGACCTTGAGCGCGACGATCTTGACCATGAGCGCGGCGGGCACCTGCTTGGATAGAAGGACGGGGATGAGCTCGTCCGACGTCGAGAGGAACACGGCTACGAGGGTTCCGACGGACACCACCCCGCCCGCGTAGAAGGACGCGGCCGCGGCGGACACGCCGCACTGCGGGACGGCTCCCGCGAGCGCGCCGGCGAGGGGTCCGACGGACCTCGCGCGCTCGAGCCAGCGCGACAGCGCGCCCCCGGCGTGGGCCTCCACCGCCTCGAGTACGAGGTATGTCACGAACAGAAACGGAAGAAGCGTCAGCGTCTCTTTTGCGAACTCGAGCATCTCGCCACGGCTCCTTCCGTCACTTGAGCAGCTTACGGCAGCACGCGTCGAGCGCGCGGCGGCGCGACTCGGCGGACGCGGCGGCGGACGCTATCCGGTCGCGGTAGAGGTCGTGGTCGATTCCGAGGCACGTCCCCTCGTGCTTCTTGAGCGAGACCGCCTCGTCGGGATTCTCCGCGTCGAGCTGTCCGAGGTTGTCGCGCACCTCGTGGTACGCGTCGCGCCACGGCGTTCCCGCCGCGACCTTCCTGAGCGCCACGTCCGTCGCGAACACGCCGGGCGTGAAGGCGGCGCGGCACGCGGCAGGGTCTACCTTCATCCCCTTCACGACCTTCGCGAGGATCCTGAGCGTCGTGCGCGCGATCTCAAGTCCCTTCATGTAGAGCCACTTGCAGTCCTGCAGGTCGCGGTTGTATCCGCCCGGCATCGCGTGCAGAAGCGAGAGCGACGCCGTCTGGAGCCCCAGCACCTGCGCGGCCTTGGAGCGCACGAGCTCGAGCACGTCGGGGTTGAACTTCTGCGGCATGATGGACGAGCCGGTGCAGTACTCGCGCGGCAGGCGGAAATACGCGAACTCGGGCATCGAGAACAGGATCATGTCCTCCGCGAGGCGCGAGAGGACGGCCATGAGCTGCGCGAGGGCGGAGAGCAGGGCGGCCTCGCACTCTCCGCGCGCCATCGAAGCGCCGAAGCAGTTGTGCACAGTGCGCGCGAAGCCGAGGAGCTTCGTCGTGCGCGCGCGGTCGAGCGGAAGCGGCACGCCGTATCCCGCGGCGCTCCCGAGCGGATTCAGGTCCGCGAGGCGGTAAGCCGCCTCGAGGTTCTCTATCTGGTCGAGGATCATCTCCGCATGGCCGGTGGCCCACATCTCCACGGACGAGGGCATTGCGGGCTGGAGGTGCGTGCGCCCGACGAGCGGAATCGCCCCTGCGCACCATCCGAAGTAGCAGAGCTCCGCCGCGAGCGCGCACACCTCTCCCTCGGCGGCGAGTATCTCGTCCTTCATGTGGAGCCTAACGTCCACCGCAACCTGGTCGTTCCTGGAGCGCCCCGTGTGAATCTTCTTCCCGAGGTCGCCGAGCTTCTCGGTGAGGAGCCGCTCGACCGCCATGTGGACATCCTGGTCGTCGTCGCGGATGACGAAGCGACCCTCGTCCGACATCTTCACGACGGCGGCGAGCGCCTTGCGCACCTTCGCCGCCTCGGCCTTCGTCACGACGGGGCGCTTCAGGCCCTTCATCTCGGAAAGCATCGTGACGTGCGCCGCGGTGCCCATGCAGTCCCACTTCGCGAGCGCAAGGTCGAGCACAACATCGTCGCCCACCGTGTAGCGGAGGATGTCGGGATCCACCGTGTTGTCCGTAATCGTCTTCTTCGTCTTCATTTCTCCATGACTCCCTTCAGTTTGCCGTCTGCGTCGTCGAGGAGCTTCGCGAGCTCCTCCTCCGAAAGCTTCAGCCTCGCGAGCTCCGCGAGGAACTTCATGTAGGCGGTGACCGCCTCGTTCATCGCGTCGCCGTGTCCCTGCCCGAACACGCCGAGCGACTGTATCTTCGCGAACGCGGCGAAGCGCACGGACGGGTCCTCCTTCGCGAGGGCGATCGCCTCGCGGAACGGACACGACGTGTACTTCCCGCAGAACGGGAAGGCGTACGCGGCGGGATACAGGTAGAGGCGCGAGGCGAAGGTGAGGACATCCGCCTCCGTCGCGACGCCCGGAAGATGCACGCCCCTCATCAGCTTCAGGTAGTCCTCGTCCGTCCTGTCCGCGGCATATTCGCCGCGCTCGCGCCAGGCGGCGACCTCGGCCTGAAGGTCCTCCATCCGCGCGACGGGGTCTGCGTGCCTGAGCCGCCTGTCGACTCCGGCGTCGTCCAGATCCACTCCCTCCGTGGCGCGGCAGAACGCGCGCACGACCTCGCGTCGCAGGCGCTTCAGGTCCGCCCCGCCGGGAGACGGGACGAAGATGCGCGTGAACTTCCTGCCGTCGGCGCGCTTCGCCGGACGCGACACGACCTCCGCCATGTTGGTCCTGACGTCGCCGATGCGCACGACTATGCCGGGGTCCGTGAACTTCTGCGGACGCATGTTGTCCGCCGCGTACAGCCTGCGGCAGATGTCGGACACGTAGGAGGCGATCGGCAGCTGGTACTCGCGGCGCATGTCGGCGGGACAGTCTCCATAGACCTGGACGAGTCCGTCGAGCTGCGTCACCGGCGGGGCCTTCAGCCGGTCGAGCAGCTCGGCGCGCGTCAGCGCCAGCACGAGTATGGATGCCATCAACGTCAATTCTTGAATATCCTGTCTGCCTTCAGGCTGAATATTATACCAAACTCACCCCCGCGTCGGTAGGTCTGCAGCCGCGTCTCCGTCGGCGCGCGACTAAATCCTGTTGTCCCAGTTCTTGAAGACGACTTCCTGGCCGTTCGCCTTGATCGCCTCGTAGACCTCCTTCGGCGGGCGGCGGTCGGTGAGGGTG
>JAFPDR010000015.1 GCA_017389885.1 Kiritimatiellia bacterium | reverse complement strand
CGGGTGCGGGACTGCCAAAGTTCATGGGAATCGATGGCGAAAACCTCAACGGGGTCTTCTCCGCCAACGAGTACCTCACGCGCGCCAACCTAATGAAAGCCTATCTCGAGGACCAGGCCGCGACGCCCTTCTGGCACGGAAAGAAAGTCGCCGTTCTCGGCGGAGGCAACGTCGCGATGGACGCGAGCCGCATGGCCCTGCGCCTCGGAGCCGAAAAGGTCTACCTCGTCTACCGCCGCAGCGAGGCCGAGATGCCCGCCCGCCGCGAGGAGGTTCTCCACGCGAAGGAGGAAGGCGTCGAGTTCCACATGCTCGAGAACGCGAAGCGCGTGCTCGGCGACGACAAGGGCTTCGTCAACGGACTCGAGTGCCTCAAGTACGAGCTCGGCGAGCCGGATGCGTCCGGACGCCGCAGCCCCGTCGCGATCGCGGGCAGCGAGTTCGTCCTCGACGTGGACACCGTGATCGTCGCGGTAGGGAATGCGTCGAATCCGCTCATCCCCGCCACGACCGAGGGCCTCGAGGTCAACAAGCGCGGGAACATCGTCGTCGATCCCGAGACGAACATGACGTCTATCCCGGGAGTCTTCGCAGGCGGCGACATCGTGCTCGGCGCGGCGACCGTCATCCTCGCGATGGGCGAGGGACGCAAGGCCGCGGCCGGGATCAACGCCTATCTCGCGAAGAAGTCTCCGTCTGCCTGAACGCGGACGGGGACTTGAGCTCCAGCACTTTCTTAGCCCTCCATCCGCCCCACACGAGCGGACGCCACGGCTTGATTCCGCGCACGACCTTGACAACCCTGTCCGAGGCGTCGAGAAAGACGGCGTCTATCGGGAAGGACATGAAGAACGTGTGTATCGCGTTGCACTTCTCGATGAGCATCCCCTCGTCCGCGGGAAGGTCCTTCGTGCCGATGAGCCCCTTCGCGCGCTCGGCGAACGTGCGCGCGGCCCTTGCCTTGAATCCGTAGAGCGAAACCGTCTCCATGGCGTCACCAGAGCGCGAGCGCGACTGCGGCGAGTACGAGCAGGAACGCGAGGGCGCGCCGCCACGCGGGGGCGCGCTCCTCGGGATGCTGCGCGGCGCATTCGCCGCGGTCCCTGCGCATGACCTTGAGGACGCCCCGCAGGGCGAGCGGGAGCCTGCCCTTTGGAGTCGCAAGCGCCGCCGCGATCCCGAGGAGCGCGATCACGGCGGCGACTCTGGCGATCTGCTGCGTCAACGGTCTTCGTACACCTTGATGTACGTGGCGGCCTTCAGACGCTCGATCCAGTCGACGTAGAGGCGCTTAGCCTCGTCGTTCCTGACGTTGGCGGCGATCGCGTCGTATGCGTCTGCGAAGGACATCTTGCCGCCCGCCGTCTCGTCGTCCTTGCGGAGGAGGAACTTCCATCCGTCGAGCTCGATCCACTTGGAGATCGTGCCCTTCGGCATCTTGGCTATCTCCTCGCATATCTCCGGACGGAACACGTCCTCGGGCCTGACGTCCTTCCACTGCCCGCCATCCTTCGCCTTCGCGTCAACGGAGTGCTTGCGCGCGAGGTCCGCGAACGAGGTGCCGTTCTTCAGCGCCTCGTCGATCTCGTCCGACTTCTCCGCGTCGCCCGGCTTGAGGAGTATCGCCGAGACGGTGACCCTCTTCTCGGCGACGTAGCGCTCGGGATGCGCGGCGTATTCGTCGCGCATCGCGGCCGGCGAGGCCTGGATGTTCTTGTCCACGATCTGCCAGCGCATCGCGTTGACGACCATGTCGTCCTTGATGCGCTGACGCCATTCCGGATACGACACCTTGTCCTTCGCGAGCGCCTCCATGAGCTTGTTCCTGTCGCCGTTGAACGCGCGCGATATGATGTCGCGTATCCTGTTCTCGACGACCCAGTCCTGCATCTGGAGCTTCGCCTCCTTGGCGGCGCGGAGGATGAGCTCGCGCTCGATCATCTCGTCGCGTATGTCGGCGTACTTCTCGGCGCCCGCGCCGGAGCGGCGCATTTCGTTCGCTATGTCGCTCTTGAGGATCACCGCCGAGCCGACGCGGGCGGCGATGCCGTCCACCTCTCCGGCTCCGGCAACGAGGGAGATCAAAAGCGAAAGAACAAGAAGATACCTGGTTTTCAACTTTTCAACTTTCAACTTTTCAACTTTCAACTTACAGCATCGCGGCGATCGCAGCGCCCACCATCGGGGCGTCGTCGACCTGCGGGGTGATGGCGTAGTGGATGTTCCTGCGCTGGACGAGCATGTCGTCGAGCTCGCGCCTCACGGTCGCGTCGAACGGAATCGCGCGCGTCTTGTAGTAGGTCGAGCCGTCGGCGTTGATCGCGACGGGGGCGGAGGCTTCGACGCCCTCGCCGGACTTGATGACGAACGCCGCGAGCTGGACTGCCGTGAGCACGGCCGCGCGCTCGAAGACCGGGATGCCGAGCCTCTTCGCGATCTTGGCGTCGTCCGGGTCGGCGAAGATGGAGTCGAGCACGTTGTCGCGCCCTTCCTTCCTGAAGCCCGCGCAGAAGTTGTCGAAGTCCATCGTCTCGAGCGAGCCGAGCCCGCCGATCGCGTCCGCCGCCTTCTTGGAGAAGAAGCCCTCCTTCGCCGCGGCCTTGTAGATCTCGAGCCCAACGCCGCCGAGGTAGGCGCCCGCGATCATCTTCTCGAGGAGGCCGACGCCGGGGTTGCCCGTCTTCGCGTCCGCCGCGTCGTCGAACCTGCTGCGCGGGGCCTTGTCGAACGCGCCGGACTCCGCGTTGATGATCATCGAGCCGCCCTGGTCGAGGTCGGGCATCTTGAGGATGTTGCGGTTCTTCTCGACGTAGGCCGTGTTCGTGCCGGTGCCGAGGATGAAGCCGATGTAGGAGGAGTAGGTCTTGTCGCCCTCGGTCGCCTTCGCCGCGAGAAGCGTCGCCACGGTGTCGTTCACCACCGCGATGCCCTCGCCGCCAGTGCGCTTGAGGAGCTCCTTGCCGACGTACTGCCCGACGATCGCCGGGGCCTTGATGTTCTTCGTCCAGCGCACGAGCTTCGCGTCGAGGTCCTTCGTCGCCTCGGCCGGATATGAGAAGCACCATCCGAGCTTCTTGCACGTGGGCTTGCCCTCGAGCCTCTTCACCTCGGCCGCGAAGGCGTTGTAGAACGACTCCTCGTCGACCTCGCCCTTGGTGCCGGGCATCGGCTGGTTCTGCTTGTCGGAGATCTGCGGCGGAATGGAGACGATCGCGCCGCGGAAGTTCGTGCCGCCCGCGTCGAGCACTGCAGCGGAGGCTCCCTCGGGGATCTTTCCGTTGACTCCGACAAAGGTCGGAATCATCATCAGCGACGACGGCTCGCCCTTGAGGCCCTTCTCCATCTCGGAGATGAACGCCGTGAGGAGCGCCTGCCTGTCGAGTTCGGACGCGGAGACGAATCCGTTGTCTCTCAGGAAATCTTCAACTGTCTTCATTTTCTGCTATTCCTTTCGATAGGTTTATCCAGTCTTCGTTTGAGAGCTGTTCTGCCCTAAGTTGGGATTGTATCAAATCCTTGAATACGCTGCCAAGCTGTTTGCGGCGATGTTCAAACGCTTTTTTCGTCAAACGGCGAAAAACATCGCGTTCCCGCTCAGAAAGTGCAATATTTCTTTCGTGGCGGGTCAGGGTGACAACAGAGGACCCTATCTCGGGGCGCGGCCAGAAACAGCTCGCCGCCACCTTGCGCACTATTTTCACGTCGTAGTCGAGCTGCGCCCAGACGCCCGCGAGTCCGCGCGTCTTAGAGCCCTCCTTCGCCGCGAGGCGCTCCGCGACCTCGGTCTGGACGAGCACCGTCATCGACGGAATCTCCCTCGCCTGCACGAGCTCGAGGAGGATGCGAGTCCCCGCCTGGTACGGCAGGCTGGAGATCATGTGCGTGAAATGGCGGGCGACGAACGACGAATCGTGGATGAGGTCCAGCGCGTCGCCGGCCATGACCGTCAGGTTCGGGGGATTGCCGAGCGAGGCGGCGAGACGCTCGGCGAGCACGGGATCCTTCTCGACGGCCGCGACGGAGCATCCGCGGGCGAGCATCTCCTCGGTGAGCACGCCGAGCCCGGGGCCTATCTCGAGGACACGCGCCTCCGACGGGTCGCCGCAGCCGGCGAGTCCCGCGTCCACGATCGCGACAAGCGCGTTCCTGTCGAT
>JAFPDR010000119.1 GCA_017389885.1 Kiritimatiellia bacterium | reverse complement strand
CGTTGACGACATAATGACCACGGGCGCCACTCTCGCCGAGACGGCGAAGACGCTGAAGGAGGCGGGCGCCTCGCGCGTCTGGAGCGTCACGCTCGCGCGAAGCGTCCGCTCGTGACGCGCGGCTACCTCTTCGCGGGCGCGAGGTCCGCGAGCTTCACCGACGCCTCGAACTGAGAGAGCGGCGTCGTCATTATGCCGATCCCCTCGCGCTTCGCGGCCTCGATCATGTCGTCCGGAGCCGGCCTGTCGTGGCACAGGACTATCGCCTCGATTCCGGCGAGCGTGCACACCGCGATCGCGTTGAGGTGGTTCTGTATCGTGATCAGGACCGATTCGTCCCCGCAGTGCCCCATAACGTCGGAGAGGAGGTCGGAGGTGTACGCCGCGCTGATCGCGGCCTCTGGATTGTCGACGACTGTCGTTCCGCCGACGCGGTCTTTTAGTTCGTTGAATGTCATGTCGATCGTAAGGTTGAAGGTTGTAAGGTTGAAGCATCAAAAACTCGTAAGCCGCGGCGAGATCTTCGTCGCCCTTGCGTCGAAGGCGGCCCGTAGCCCGGCGACGGAGAACTCGCAGTCGGCTTCGGTCCAGACGCGCGCTACGTCCTCGATGTTGTGCGCGTCCGAGGAGCGCGTCACGGCGTAGCCCTCGACCTTCGGCAGCCACGCGGACTCGTCCGCGGTGCGCGAGAGCTCGACGGCGTCGAAGAAGAGTCCGCCGCCCGGCTGTATCTCGGTGTCGACGAGCGGACGCGGGATCGCGCCGAGCGTGCCTATGACGGAGTGGTTCGCGCGGTCTACGTGGGCGGCGATGTAGAGTCCGCCGAGTTCGTGCACCTTCGTCGCCGTCTCGGGAATCGTGCGGCGGCAGCCCATCGCGAGGATGCGCCACTCCATCTCGACGATGTCGTCGTCCCACGTAACCACCGGCTGGTCGCCGAACGTCTCCGGGTCGTTAACGCGCTTCGGCATCGCGGCGTACACCCAGTCCGTCATCCCGAGCGCCTGCTCCACTGTGTCGAAGATCGCGAGCGTGTGGACTTCCTCCGCTGTCTGCACCTCCATCCCGAAGAGGCACTTGAGGCCGGCGCGCCGCGCGCACTCGGCGATCGCGGGCGTGTTGCGCGCGGACTGGTGGTCGGTGAGCGCGATTCCGTCCATCCCGGACTCCACCGCCTTGCGCACGATCTCGGACGGCGCCATCTCGAGGTTGGCGCACGGCGACAGGCAGCTGTGTATGTGCAGATCGAACTTCACGTCGCGTATTATAGCAAATGCGCCGCGTTTTTGCCATGCGTCCCTGTTGCCTACCCCTCGTCGATGACGCATTTCCTGCGCCACGCGGCCGGCGTGAGGCCGGTCGCGCGGCGGAAGGTGCGGATGAAGAACGAGGCGTGGCAGTATCCGCACCGCGACGCGATCTCTGCGAGGCTCATGTCCGTCCCGGCGAGCAGCTTCTGCGCGCGCGCGAGCCGGCGGCGCGCGATCTCCGTGCCCGCGCTGCGTCCGAGCCGCGCCGCGAACAGGCGGTCCAGCCTTATGCGCGGCATGCCGAGCGCGGACGCGATCTGCGCCGCGCCGAACGGACGCGACAGGTTGCGCGCGATGTAGTCCATCGCCGGCTGCAGCTCCGGATCGTTGACGGCGAAGGTGTCCGTCGACTCGCGCGTCACGACTCCGCGCGGCTTCACGCGCACGAGCGGACGCGGGGCGGGTCCGCCGGACATAAGCCGCTCGAGCGTCGCTGCCGCGGCGTATCCGACGCGTTCGTGGTCGTGCGCGATCGACGAGAGGTTCACGCTCTGGTGCTCGCAGATCACCTTGTTGTCGTCCACTCCCAGTATCGCGACGTCTTCCGGAACCTTGAGGTCGAGCTTTCTGCACGCGCTGAGGACGTGCGTCGCGTCGTAGTCGTTCCATGCGAAGACGGCGATGGGCTTCGGGGCGCGGGAGAGCTTCCCGGCGAGCCATTCGCCCATGCGCTTCCAGTCCTCGACGAGTCCGCCCGCCTCGTCGGGCCAGAGCCACAGCTCGGGCTCCTCGCCTTTCCATGCGCTTCTGAACCCTGCTATCCTCAGGTCGTGCGTGTGGTTGTGGCGGAGGGAGAAGAACGCCGCGTGGCGGAAGTCTCGCGCGTTGAAGTGCTCTGCGGCGAGCCTGCCGATCTCGGGATTGTCCCCTGTGACGCGCGTGAGTGGAACCTGCGGCTGGTCCTCGAGAAGGTCGACCACGGGTATCCTGCGCCTGCGCATCTTCGCGACGAAGCGCTTCAGCTCCGGAATGTCCTCGAGCATCACGAGGACGCCGTCTCCGTCCCAGTCCCAGGGCGGAAGCCGGCGGCTCTCCGTGCGTATGTGCCATCCATGCTCGCCCGCGAGACGGGCGATTCCCTGGAACCTGTGCGGAGGGTCCGCGCTTACCAGCACAAGCACTTCGTGGTTTTCGATTCTTTTCATTCCGTGTCTTCCCGCACATTCTACCATAAAATCGCCGATGGCGCCACGCGGGGGAAATATGGTAGAATATGCGACATGGGAAATTTGCCAGAGTCCGACAGGCTTGCGCTTATGCGACTTGCCGGCGGGGATTCGTCGCGGCGTGCGACGACGGACGACCTTCAGGGACTGCTCCTGCAGGTCGTGTTCGCGCTTCTTATGGTCTTCATGATCGCGTACTTCATCTTCGTCGAGACGTCGAAGAAGGAGCGCGCGGAGGAGATACTCGAGGTCAACCGGCAGAAGCTCGTGCTCGCGCTCGAGAAGGTCGCGGAGGACCACAGGGTGAAGTACGGGCTGAACGCGCTCATGACGCAGGGGACCGACGGGCGCCGCTCGTTCGACGCAGACGAGCACGTGAAGGGCGGGAGGATCGAGCTCGCGCCCGCCGCGAAGGCCGCGTTCTCGTCCGGCTCCGCCGCGGCGTATGCCGACTACCGTGACGCCGGTTCCCTCGCCGCGGGCTGGAAGACGAACGTCCTCGCGGAGGCGGGGCTCTCCGAGGGGGCCCTCACGGAGGACGAGCTCGCGTGGCTCGACGGAGAGGTAGTCCGCGGAGTCGAGCAGGTAAGGCTCGACGCGCGCGGGGTGCAGCGCGCTCTCGCCGCGAGGCTTCAGCGCCAGTGGATCGATGACCCCTCGTCCCTCGGCGGGATTTCCGATCCAGGTGCGCTTGCGGACGCGCTCCGCAGCAAATCGCTAAGGCTTGTTGCGGAAGCAACAGGCTCGGAGGTACTGCCATGAGCATTCTTGCTGTTCTCCTCGCCGCGACGCTTTCGTCCGGCAACGCCGAGTTCGACGCGACGGCGCGCGACGGAGCGCGCGCCATCGCCGTCTCGCGCGCGAAGGCCGAGCTGTCCGAGAAGGGTCCGGCGCCGGGCGCGCTCGAGCGCGCGATGCTCGCGGACCCCGCGGCGTACGAGAAGCCCGCGGAGGCGGAGAGGCTCTGCCGCGGCGTATTTGCCGCGGAGGCCGCGCGCCAGTTCGCCGAGAAGGTCCGCGCAATCGACGACCGGCTGGGGATGCAGTCCGGCGAGACGTCCCTCGGCGACGCCGAGTCGTCCGCTGTCTCGGACCGCCACTTCGCGGCCGCGTTCGCGGCGGAGCGCAAGGCCGCCGTCGAGGCGCAGGCGAAGACGATCGTCTCCGCGACGCGTCCGGCCGAGGCGGACTTCGACTCGAAGGAGGACTGGGAGCTGCGCGAGCAGATGCTCCAGGGAGTCCTCAATGAGCGCAAGGCCCCGGTCTTCACGGAGAACCGCCAGTTCATCAACGAGCGCATCGTGGAGCCGGTCATACAGGACGCGCGCCGCGAGCAGAAGCGCCAGGCGGAGTACCTCATGCGCGCGAGAAGCGACGCGGCCGCGCCGTCGAAGCTCGCGGCGGAGCTGAAGTCGCGCCTCGAGGAGAACGTCAGGGAGCGCCGCGCGAAGGCGGAGGATCCGTCGAAGTCGTGGGGCGTCTTCGCGGGCACCTTCGAGCGCGCGGTGGGGCCTGCCGTCGAGCGCCGCACGCTTTCGCGCCTCGAGCGCAGGATCGACGCGGCGTCTCTCGAGGTCAGCGCCGAGTCGATAGCGAAGGTCATCGCGGAGAACCCCGCGGCGCACGTGAAGTCCGGCGAGAGCGAGAAGCTCTTCCGCGGCACATACGCCGCGCAGATCGAGGCGTCCTCGGTTGACGCCGCGGTTGCGGAGGCGCCTGATGGCGAGCGCGCGGAGCTGAGGGAGTACCTCGCCGCGAGGCTTGGCGACGAGCGCGTGAGGAAGTCCGTCGAGTCGAAGCTGCAGAAGGACGTCCTCCCGAAGTGGCGCGAGGCGCGCGCGGAGGCCGCGGCGAAGCAGGCCGCGGAGACCTGGCCTGCTCTCGAGGACGGCACGTGGTGTCCGTCGCCGGAGCTCGCGGACTCCGTCGCGGCGAAGAGCGACTACGCGAAGGCGGTGCGCGAGTGGCGCGGCGAGAAGGGCATGGAGGCGCTCGCCGGAGCGTCCGGCGGGAGGCCGCTCATGGAGGAGGCGGAGCGCAGGGCGGACAGCGGGGTGGCCGCTGCGTTCGACGTCGCGCGCAACGCGATTGCCGCGCAGAACCAGATCGTGGACGCGAGCCACGCGGCGGTCCTGGAGGAGTCGCGCAGACGCAGGGACGAGTTCTGGACGAAGACTCCGGACCTAAAGGCCATAGTCGGGTTGCTCACGGGCGAGGTCGAGAAGCGCTGGGACGAGTCGCGCGTCGAGACGCTCTGGCCGGACGAGGCGAAGCGTCCCGCAAACGCGTCCGAGCAGCACCGCGCGCTCTTCCCGAGCGTGCGCCGCAAGATCGAGCTCCTCGCGAAGGTCATACTCGAGGAGATGAACGAGCCGAAGCCCGAGGAGGAGAAGCCGCCGGAGGAGAAGCCGCCGGAGGAGACCCCGCCCGAGGAGACTCCCGAGGAGCCGCCGGAGGAGGAGGTCGAGTTCGCGATATCGGTGAAGCGCTCCGGGGGCACGATCGAGGTCGAGCTCAAGCAGGGCGAGTCGACCGTCGAGAGCGCGACGGTACCGGCAAAGAAGGACGACTTCGAGAACGCCATGTTCAAGGTCACCGGCGCGATGTCGCGCCTCCTCAAGCTCGATTAAGCCCGCCGCTCTTCACCGCGGCGCGCGGATTTGGTATAATTTGCGCCATGAGAACTGCGAAGATTGAACGCAACACCAAGGAAACCAGGATATCGCTGGAGCTGAACCTCGACGGATCCGGCGAAGGGTCCGTCGAAACCGGGATCGGCTTCTTCGACCACATGCTCGAGCTTTTCAAGAAGCACGCGCTTGTCGACCTGACCGTGAAGGCCGATGGAGACATAGACGTCGACTACCACCATACGGTCGAGGACGTCGGGCTTGTGCTGGGCAAGGCGCTCAACGAGGCGCTCGGCGACAGGAAGGGCATCGTGCGCTACGGCTTCGCGTCGATTCCGATGGACGAGGCGCTGTGCGAGACGTCGCTCGACCTCGGGGGGCGTCCGTTCCTCGTGATGCAGTGCGCGATGAAGCACATGTTCGTGCGCGACTTCGAGGTCAAGCTCGTCGAGGAGTTCTTCCGCGCCGTCTCCGTCGAGGCCCGCGCGAACATCCACCTCCGCCAGATATACGGCGACGAGGCGCACCACGTGTGCGAGGGGCTCTTCAAGAGCTTCGCCCGCGCCCTCAGGCAGGCGAAGGCCGTTGACCCGAACGAAAAGGGCGTGCCGTCGTCGAAGGGGGTCATCTGACATGGTGATACTTCCGGCAATCGACCTCAAGGACGGCAAGTGCGTGCGCCTCAGGCAGGGGCGCGCGGACGACGTCACCGTCTACGGAGACGACCCCTCGGCGCAGGCGCGCGACTGGCGCGCGCAGGGCGGGCAGGAGCTTCACGTCGTCGATCTCGACGGTGCGTTCGCGGGCGAGCCGCGCCACGCCGAGACGATAGCGAGGATAATCGAGGCCTTCGGCGGACCAGTCGAGGTCGGAGGGGGGATACGCGACATGGACTCCCTCCGCGCGGTCCTCGAGGCGGGCGCCGCGCGCGCGATAATCGGCTCCGCCGCGCTCGAGGACCCCGCGTTCCTCTCCGAGGCGCTCGAGCTCTACGGGGAGCGCGTGGCCGTCGGAATCGACGCGCGCAACGGATTCGTCCAGACGAAGGGCTGGGTCGAGACGACGCAGGTGAAGGCGACGGAGCTCGCCGCGGCGGTCGCGAAGGCCGGCGCGCGGACGATCATCTACACCGACACCGCGACGGACGGAATGCTCGGCGGGCCGAACCTCACGCAGATGGCGGCTATATGCGACGCCGCGCCGACGTGCCAGATAACGGCGTCCGGCGGGGTGAGCTCCCCGTTCGACGTCGAGAACCTGAAGGGGCTCGAGCGCGCGAACCTGCGCGCGGCGATCGTCGGGAAGGCGCTGTACGACGGACGCACCACCCTGCGCGAACTGAACCGCGCGGCGCTTTAGCCGCGTCCGAGGCGTCCGAAATTTGGTATACTATACGGCCATGAAAATTTCAGGAACAATCACGGCGCTCGTCACGCCGTTCGCAAAGGACGGATCCGTCGACTACGGCGCGCTCAAGGCGCTCGTCGAGGAGCAGACTTCGGCCGGAGTGGAGGGCATCTGCTCCGTCGGCACAAGCGGAGAGTCCCCGACCCTCTCGCACGAGGAGCACCACAAGGTCATCGAGAAGACCATCGAGTTCGCGGCCGGCAAGTGCACGATCATCGCGGGAACCGGCGCGAACTCCACCAGCGAGGCGATTTCGCTCACGAAGGCCGCCATCGGATACGGCGGGGCGGATGCCTGCCTGCAGGTCACGCCCTACTACAACAAGCCGAACCCCGAAGGGCTCTACCGCCACTTCATGACGGTTGCCGACCTCGGTCTCCCCGTCGTCCTCTACAACGTGCCGGGACGCTCCGGGCGCGAGATTCCGCTCGACGTCGTAGTTCGCCTCGCGAAGCATCCGAACGTAGTCGCGATCAAGGAGGCCGCGGGATCCGTCGACCGCGTGAGCGCGATCAAGAACGCGATTCCCGACTTCACGGTCCTCTCGGGGGACGACTCGCTCGCGCTGCCGATGATATCCGTCGGCGCCGAAGGCGTGATCTCCGTCGCGTCCAACGTCATCCCGAAGGAGATGGGCGACATGGTGCGCCTCGCCCGCTCCGGCGACTTCGCCGCGGCCCGCGCGCTCCACGCGAAGTACTATCCGCTCTTCCACGACCTCTTCATCGACGTCAACCCCGTCATGGTGAAGGAGGCCCTCTGGCTCATGAAGAAGGTCGAGAGGGTGTTCCGCCTTCCGCTCTGCGAGACTGACGACGCGAAGCTCGCGCGCATGAAGGAGACCCTGGCTTCCCTCGGTTTGATTAGTCGTTAGTCGTTAGTCGTTGGTCGTTGGTCGTTGGTCTTCAACTTTGAACTTTGAACTTTTAACTTTATCATCCCATGCGCATCGGATTCGGATACGACTCGCACGTCTTCGAGGAGGGCAAGCCCCTTGTCTTGGGAGGCGTGCTGATTCCCGACTGCGCGGGGCTGAAGGCCCACTCCGACGGAGACGTTCTCATACACGCGGTGATCGACGCGCTCTTCGGCGCGGCGGCGCTCGGCGACATCGGCTCGCATTTTCCGGACACGGACGAGAAGTGGCGCGGCGCCGATTCCGCCGAGCTCCTCCGCGCGGCGGTGTACGAGGTGCGCGGCGCCGGCTATAAAATCGAGAACGTCGACGCGACCGTCATCTGCGAGCGCCCGAAGCTGAGGCCGTTCGTCGAGCTCATCCGCTCCACGCTCGCCGGGCTCATGGGCGTGGGCATCGGACGCGTCTCCGTCAAGGGCAAGACGAACGAGAGGATGGACGACGTCGGCGCCGGGAAGGGCATAGTCGTCCATGCCGTCGCGCTGCTCTGCGAATCGAAGGCGGAGTAGCATGAAGCGTCCGGAGATACTCGCGCCGGCAGGCGACTTCACGTGCCTCCAGGCGGCGGTAGACGCAGGGGCTGACGCGGTCTACTTCGGACTGGGCACGTTCAACATGCGCGCTCGCAGCGGCGTCAACTTCAAGGCCGAGGACCTTCCCGAGATCGCGCGCAGATGCGGGAAGGTGAAGCGCTACCTCGCGCTCAACGCCATAATGTTCGAGGGCGAGGTCGAGGAGGTGGAGCGCACGATCGTCGCGGCGAAGCCGTACGTCGACGCGTTCATAGTGTCCGACTGGGGCGTCATATCCCTCTGCCGCAGGCACGGCGCGGCGTTCCACGTCTCAACCCAGATGTCGACCTCCAACTCCGTGGCCGCGAGGTTCCTCGCGGAGCAGGGCGCGACGCGCGTCGTGCTCGCGCGCGAATGCACGCTTGCCGAGGTGAAGCGCATCCACGACGAGCTCGGCGACGCGCCGGAGATCGAATGCTTCGTGCACGGCGCGCAGTGCGTCGCGGAGTCCGGACGCTGCTTCATGAGCCAGGACGTCTTCGGCAAGAGCGCCTGCCGCGGCGAGTGCGTGCAGCCGTGCCGCAGGAGGTTCAAGGTCCAGGCCGTGGATCTCTACGTAGACAAGGAGGGCAATCCGGTCCACGAGGCGAAGACCGCGTTCGAGGTCGAGCCGCACACCGTGCTTTCGGCGAAGGACCTCTGCTCGATCGGATTCGTCGACAGGCTTATGGCGGCCGGCATCGCGTCCTTCAAGATCGAGGGCCGCGCCCGCAACGCCAACTACGTGAAGACGTGCGTCGAGGCGTACCGCGAGGCTGTGGACGCGGTGGTTGCAGGCACCTACGGACCGGACCTCGCGGCGCGCCTCAGGGCGAAGCTCGAGACCGTCTTCCACCGCGAGTTCGCGGACGGAATGTAT
>JAFPDR010000118.1 GCA_017389885.1 Kiritimatiellia bacterium | reverse complement strand
GGGCATCACGTTCAAGTACCTCGACGGCACGTTCGAGAGGTCCTTCTCCGACGAGAAGGGGCACCACTACGAGAAGGGACGCTGGCGCGAGGACGACGGGAAGCTCCCGACCTGGTACGAGATACCCTACCGCTCGATCGTCCCGAAGGGAGCTGAGAACGTGCTTGCGCCGGGACGCATCCTCGACTGCGAGCGCGACGCGCACGGCGCGTGCCGCGTGATGGTGAACTGCAACCAGATGGGGGAGGCGGCGGGACGCGCCGCCGCGAACGCCCTCGCGAAGAACCTCCCCGCCGCCGCGGCGCGGCCGGGCCGGGCGTCTTTGCGATTTCTTTACAAACGTTTTACGGCGGCTTGACAACCGACGGGACGAAATGTGGTTAAATGTTCGCCGTCGAGGGCAATGGGGCCCGAGATGAAACGAAAGGACGGATGGATATGACGAAAGGACGGATGGATATGAAGAGATCGGCATTCGCGCTGGCCGCATTTGCAGCAGCGGTCTGCAGCGCCGACGACTTCTCGAAGTTCTCTGACCTCGAATTTGCCGAGCGCTACGCCTTCTCGACGAACCGCGCCGCGCTCGTGTCGGAGCTCAAGCGCGGCTCCGGCCAGTGGTACTTCTACTCGCTCCTCAACTTCCAGAACGCGAGGCGTCCGGACGAGGAGAAGAAGTTCCTTAACTCAAACGCCCGCACCGGACTCAGCGACGACGCCTGGCGGCGCCTGCAGCTGCGGCACATGTTCCTCGCGTGGGAGGCGAATCCGGGAGGGAACAGTGGGCGCACGACTGACGAGTTCCTGAGCTGGGACCTCAAGAGCTTCCTCGGCATCGAGGCGCCCGCATACGTGCGCGAGGTCGAGGCGGCGCCGGACACCTATCCCTCCGTCCTCGACCAGAGGGAGATCTCCTTCGACGCCTTCCTCAAGGACGGCTTCGCCGTCCAGAACTGCTTCCGCGACGAGTTCAGGTTCCTCGCGTACTCCGGATGGGTCGACACGCCCACGCATTCGGACTACTTCCATACGTGGCACAAGGCGATTCCCGGGACGCCCGGGCACTTCGAGAAGATGCGCAGCTGGATTGGCGAGACCGAGTCCTTCGGACGCGACGAAGGCTACAAGGCGCTTACTCTCGCCGAGCTCGACGCGCTCGCGGCCGCGTACGGAAAGGAGAAGTGGCGCGTTCCGCTTCTCGAGAACCGCGACTTCATCGCCGCCTACCGCAGCCGCATCGCCCCCGGAGCGGACGAGGGCGCGGGAGACCCTGACGTCCGCCGCGCGGCGCTGGACAGGCTCCTCGCGTTCGCGCGCAGGCTCCCGGAGTCGCAGGGCGCGCTCAAGACTGAGACGCTGCGGAACATCCTGACGCTCGAGCGCGAGCGCGGCAATTTCGCAGAGCGCGGCCTGCTTCTGGAGTTCCTGCGCGACCTGCTGCACCAGGCGGGGCTGAAGAAGGCGGCGTACGCCTGGCGCACGGACGACGCGCTCGTCTCGGACTACCTTTCCGCGTACCGCCGCGTGAAGCGCGACGATCTCGCCGACTTCAGGGACCTCGTTCCGGCCGAGCAGCTCGCCCGCATCTGCGCGGAGACCGACCTCCTTTCGGGCGTGCCGGCGGAGAAGGTGGACGCGAGCAAGATTCCCGACGCCGAGTTCAAAAAGCTCCGCGAGCGCGTCGAGCTCAGGTGGTGCGCGTCGAATCCGAAGGTGTTCGCGTCCGACGGACCCGTCGCGCTCGAGATCGACGTGAAGAACGTCCCGAAGATGCGCCTCGCCATATACGAGCTCGACGCCTACCGCGCGTCCGTCCGCCTCGGCGCGGAGCCGAAGAGCGACATCGATCTCGACGGATGCGTCCCCGGAACGGAGCGGACGCTCGACTTCTCGTCCGTCGCGCCGATCGTCCGCCACCGCGAGCGACTCGACCTCCCCGAGCTTGCGCGCCCCGGCGTCTACGTCGTGGAATGCTCCGGCGCGGGGGTGTCGAGCCGCGCCATCGTGCGCAGGGGGTCGATCCGCGTCGTTGAGCGCGCGGCGTCGTGCGGACACGTCTTCACCGCCCTCGACGAGAAGGGCGAGGTGCTGAAGCCGTCGCAGCTGCGCGTCGGCGAGACGACGTACGTCTCGGACGGACGCGGCGAGATCGTCGTCCCGTTCGCGACGCGCGAGACCGCCGGACGGAAGAAGGCCGTCGTAGGGGCGGGAGGGCGCGCGGCTGTGCGCGAGTTCGACCACCGCGCCGAGAGCTTCGGCCTGTCCCTCGACGTGTTCGTCCCGCCCGAGTCGCTCGTCGCCGGCGCGGAGGCGAAGGCCGTCGTTTCAGCGCGGCTAACGGTCGGCGGGGCGCCTGCGTCGCTCTCGCTCGTCGAGAGGCCGGTGCTGACGGTGACGCTCTCGGACGGACCCGAGGCGCTCTCCGTCAGGCGCATCGAGGACTTCGCGCTGTCCGACTCCGCGGAGGGAGTATGCACCTTCACCGTCCCGCAGCGCCTCAGGACCGCGGCGTTCGCGCTTTCGGGCAGGGTGCGGAGCGCGAGCGAGGGGAAGGAAGTCGACGTCGCGTCGCCGGTCCGCCGCGTCCTCTGCCGCGGCATCACCGCGTCCGACCGCATCCTCCAGCCGCTACTCCGCCGCGGCGCGGACGGATTTTCGGTGGAGCTGCGCGGACGCAACGGCGAGCCGCTCGCGGGACGCGAGGTGGAGCTCGAGTTCCGCCACCTCGCCTTCACGAAGCCGATGGCCAGGCGCTTCCAGTCGGACGCCGCGGGACGCGTGCGGCTCGGCGCGCTCGCGGACATCGTCTCGATGGAGATGAAGTCGCCCGTCGGGATCTCGTGGAACCTCCGTGACGAGGCGCTTGCCGCGCTCCCCTCCGAGCTCTCCGCCGTCGAGGGGGAGTCGTTCGAGCTTTCCGTCCCCGGACTCCTCTCCGGCGCGTGGCCGCACGCCGACGACCTCGCCGCGCGCGCGTCGCTCGCCTCGTACAGCCGCGAGGGCGCATGCACCGCCACATTCCCCGGCGCGCTGTCGTACGCGGACGGGATGCTGAGCGTCAAGGGGCTGGCGCCCGGAGACTACAGGCTCTTCCTGCGCGCCGAGGACCGCGTCATAGCGCTCAGGGTCGCGAAGTCCTCCGCGCCGGCGGCGAACGGCGCGATTCCGGGCGCGCACCGCATGGTTGCGGACACGGGCGCGCCGGGGCGGATATGCATCGCGGAGGCTGCGCGCGACGGGAGGAAGGTCCGCGCGAGGCTCAGGAACGCCGCGCCCGACGCGCGCGTGCACCTCGTCGCCGGACGCTACAGGTCCAACGAGGGCGAGCTCGCGCGCTTCCTCGCCGAAAGGATCGCCCGCCCGCCCGCGTCGGCCTCCGACTGGACTCCCGCCAAAAGCGAATACGTCTCCGAACGCGATCTCGGCGACAGGCTCCGGTACATCTTCGACCGCCGCAACCTTCCGCACCGCCCGGGCAACATGCTGGAGCGTCCGTCGCTCCTTCTCTCGCCGTGGAGCGTAAGCGAGACGCAGACCGCCGAGCTGAACGCGCGCTCGGGCGAGGACTGGAGGAAGGCCGCGGACGAGGCGATGGAGGAGAGTCCCGCGGCGCCGTCTGTCGGCGCGGCGCGCGGCGGGGCGAATCCGGGGCGCGTGAACGCGTTCACCCAGCCGTGCTACGACTTCCTCGCGTCGCCCGCGTTCGTGGTCCTCAACGCGCGGCCGGGCGAGGACGGGTCCGTCGCCTTCGAGCTTCCCGAGGGAGGGGATTTCCAGGACGTCGCGCTCGTTGCCGTCGATTCGCTCGGCGTAGACTCCCGGCGGATGCTCTCGCCGACCGCCGAGCCCGCGCGGCGCGACATCCGCCACCGCGGCGCATCCGCCGCGAAGGGCGTCGCGACGCTGGAGCGCGCCGGACGCGTCGTGCGCGGCACATCCGCCGCGGAAGGGCGCGACGGACGCGTGAGGAGGTGCGACTCCGTCGCGTCGGCGTTCGACCTCGTCCGCTCCTTCGGCGAGCCCGGGGGGCTCGCGGCGTTCGAGTTCCTCTCGCGCTGGAACGCTCTCGCGGACGACGAACGGCGGAGGCTCTACGGCGAGTACGCGTCGCACGAGCTCGACCTGTTCCTGTGGTTCAAGGACCGCAGGTTCTTCGACGCCGTCGTCGCGCCAAATCTGCGCAACAAGCGCCACAAGCGATTCCTCGACAGGTGGCTTCTCGGGGACGACGTCTCGGCCTGGGCGGAGCCGGGCGCGCTGCAGGACCTCGACGCGGTGGAGATGTGCCTCCTCGCGAAGCGCGTCCCCGCCGTGGCGGAGAAGGTGGCGAAGCTGCTCGCCTCGGAATGCGAGGCGCATCCCGTCGATTCGGCGCTGCGCGCGTCGCGGCTCTCGCTCGCGCTGTCCGCCGCAACGCCCGAGGCGCGCGCCGCGGAGCTCCGCGCGGAGACGCAGGGCGGCGAGTCGAAGCCCGAGTGGCGTCCGGTGTCCGGCGTTGCGGGACTGGGGATGGACCGCAAGTCCGCGGCAAGGCGGAATGTCTCCGCTGCCGGAATGGTCGCCGACCCCGATGAGGTCGCGGAGCTCTGGTCGAACCAGATGGTCGTGCGCGACAAGGCGAAGGAGAGGCTGCAGCGCATGGCCGTGGGCGCGCGCACT
>JAFPDR010000117.1 GCA_017389885.1 Kiritimatiellia bacterium | reverse complement strand
TTCTGGCTCAACGGCGAGAAGCTGTGGCTCAAGGGCGTGAACCGCCACGAGTCGCATCCGGAGGACGGCTATGCGACGTCGCGCCGGACGATGTACCGCGACATCCAGCTCATGAAGTCCATCGGCTGCAACTACGTGCGCGGCTCGCACTATCCGCAGTGCGCCGACTTCCTCGACCTCTGCGACGAGCTCGGGCTCATGGTCTGGGAGGAGTCGCTCGGCTGGGGCAACTGGAGGGACCTCACGAACAAGGTGTTCATGGCCGACCAGGTGCTGCAGACGCAGATGATGGTGCGCGAGTCGATCAACCATCCGTCGATCGTCATCACCGGCTTCCTCAACGAGTTCGGGTCGAACCTCAAGGAGGGGCGCGTTCTCGCGGACAAGATAATCGACGCGGTCCGCGCGGAGGACACGGGGCATCTCCTCGGCTTCGCGAGTTCGCATGGATGGGAGGACGAGTGCAACGACAAGACGGACTTCATCGCGTTCAACCTCTATCCCGCGTGGCACGGGCAGATAGGGCGCGCCATGACGCCCGAATCGCTCACGGCCGTCGTGAAGGAGCAGTTCGCGGCGAACGTCGGCTTTCTGCGGAAGCGCTACGGAGACGACAAGCCGATCATCATCAGCGAGACCGGATGCTACTCGCTCTACGGCAACCACGACCCGATGGGCGCGCAGTGGACCGAGGAGTTCCAGTCCGAGTACCTCGAGAACTTCCTGAAGGTGACGACCGAATCGCCGGAAATGAGCGGCTTCACCGTCTGGCAGTTCTGCGACGCGCGCACGTACTTCCGCGGCGGAAGCGACATCCGCACGAAGCCCCTCGGCTACAACATGGCGGGTCTCTTCGACCGCTACCGCAACGCGAAGCTCGCCGCGACGACGGTGAAACGCTACTACACCGGGAGGAAATAGCGCCGCGGCAAATGCGCCGCGTTTGAATCTCGCGGCGAAAAAGGGTATAATACTCACCCAAAACTGAGGAAATCGTAAAATGACTCTTGCAGAACTCGAGAATGCGAAGGCGGAAAGCCTGAAGGAGATCGCGGCGGCGGCGGATGCCGCGGCGGTGGAGGCGCTTCGCGTGAAGTATGTCGGCCGCAACGGATCGATTCCGGCGCTCATCAAGGCGATGAAGGACGTCCCGAAGGAGGAGCGTCCCGCGTTCGGCAAGGCCGTGCAGGCCTGGCGCGCGGAAGTCGAGGCGGCGCTCGCCGCGAAGGGCGCGGGCTCGGCGGGCGAGAAGGCGGTGGACGCCGATCTCACGCTCCCGGGGCGCTGGCGCTCGCTCGGAGTGAAGCATCCGCTCTCCCGCGTCATCGAGGAGACCGCCGCGATATTCGGCAAGCTCGGCTTCACCGTCGCGGACGGTCCTGAGCTCGAGAACAGGTTCAACAACTTCACGGCGCTCAACACGCCCGCGCACCATCCGTCGATGGACCGCAGCGACACGTTCTGGTTCGGCGACGACTGCCTCCTGAGGACGCAGACCTCGCCGGTGCAGATCCGCACTATGATGCAGAACAAGCCGCCGATCCGCGTGATCTGCCCGGGGCGCACGTACCGCCGCGACACGACGGACGCGACGCACTCCGCGAACTTCCACCAGATCGAGGGGCTCTACGTCGACACGAAGCCGGTTTCGCTCGCTGACCTCAAGTCGGTCCTCGCGTACTTCGCCAAGGAGATGATGGGCGACGGCGTGACGGTCCGCTTCCGCCCGCACTTCTTCCCGTTCACCGAGCCGTCCGTCGAAGTCGACTTCTCATGCCACGTCTGCAAGGGGAAGGGCTGCGCCGTGTGCAAGCAGTCCGGATGGATCGAGGTCGCCGGCGCGGGAATGGTCGACCCGAGGGTGTTCCGCCATGTCGGATACGATCCCGCGGAGGTCTCCGGCTATGCGTTCGGCTTCGGCGTCGAGCGCATCGCGATGATCAAGTACGGCATTCCGGACATCCGCTGGCTGTACGAGAACGACGTGCGCTTCCTGTCGCAGCTTGCGTAGGACCGGGAGCGCCGAGGGAAAGGAGGCGTGCCATGATGACGATCTACAGGTGGGAGAACGGAGGCCTCAGGGAGTCCGCCGACTTCTCCCCGTCGTGCTGGATAAACCTCGTCGAGCCGACGACCACCGAGCTCGAGCGCGTGCTCACGTTCAGCCAGGTGCCGCGCGACTTCCTCACCGACCCCCTCGACTCCGACGAACGTCCGCGATTCGACTACGAGGACGAGGCGTCGATCCTCATCGTCCACGTGCCGTGTCCGGTAGAGGACGACGAGGTGGTTCCTTACCGCACCGTCCCTCTCGGCATCATCCTCATCAAGGAGACGGTCATCACGGTGTGCAACGCGCAGACCCCGGTGACGACGGCGTTCCTCGACCAGATCCGCCGCGTGTGCCCTCCGTCGGACCGCTACCGCTTCGCGTTCCGCCTGCTCTGGCACGGAGGGGTCCTGTTCCTGCGCTATCTGCACGACATCCACCAGCGCTCGCTCGCGCTTGAGGACGAGCTGCACGAGTCGATCTCCAACGAGGTGCTGCTGCGCCTCCTCACGATCGAGAAGACGCTCGTCTACTTCACGACGTCGCTCAAGGCGGACACGATAGCGCTCGCCCGCGCGAACACGGCGCGCCAGCTCGTGATGAGCGAAGACGACAGGGATCAGCTCGAGGACGCCATGGTCGAGTACCAGCAGGCGCTCGAGACGGCGACGATCCACGCGAACATCCTGAACGGAACGCTCGATACATTCGCGTCGCTGATCAACAACAACCTCAACAACGTGATGAAGTACCTCACGGCGGCGACGATTCTGCTCGCCGTGCCGACGCTTGTCGCGTCCATCTACGGAATGAACATCCCGCTTCCGTTCCAGCAGACGCCGAACGCCTTCATGATCGTCATGGGCATCTCGAGCGTCCTCGCGGCGGTCATAGCCGCGGTGTTCGTGGTGTTGTCGCGCAAGCGCATATTCTAGCGGCGCACGGCTTTAGGCAAAGTTCAGAAAGGGCAAGAGAAATGGACAATCCAATCGTCGGCATCGTGATGGGGTCGGACTCCGACTGGCCGCTCGTGAAGAAGGCGTGCGAGACGCTCGACAAGTTCGGCGTAGCGTACGAGACGCGCGTCATATCCGCGCACAGGACGCCTGACGTCGCAATCGACTATTCCCGCACCGCCGAGGGGCGCGGGCTCAAGGTCATCATCGCGGCCGCCGGCGGCGCGGCGCATCTCGGCGGCGTGCTGGCCGCGGCGACGGTTCTTCCTGTCATCGGTATTCCCGTGGCGGGCGGGGCTCTCAACGGACTCGACGCGCTCTACGCGACGGTGCAGATGCCCTCTGGCGTTCCGGTCGCCACGGTCGCCGTAGGTTCTGCCGGCCCGACGAACGCGGCGCTACTCGCCGTGCAGATTCTCGGCACCGCCGACGCCTCCCTCCGCGAGAAGTTCCGCGCCCACAAGGAAGAACTCCGCGCCAAGGTAGCGAAGGCGAACGCCAAGATCCACGAGGCATAGCGCCTTGTTCAATGAGCATTGCTTCCTAATTCTACAGTTGGCAGCTACCGCATCGTCCGGCGCATCGGCGTCGGCGGAATGGGCGAAGTGTTCGAAGTCGAGCATCTCGCGCTCGGTACGCGCTATGCGCTCAAGACCTTCGTCCTCGAAAGCGGAGACGCCGCATTTCTGCGCGAGCGATTCCTGGCCGAGGGACGCGCCCTCGCGCGCATCGAGCATCCGAACGCATGGGGCGTCTCCGCCATCGAGTCGGAATACGGCGATGGGGACGCAACTTCTGCGGCGTCTGCGACTAAAAACGAGCCA
>JAFPDR010000116.1 GCA_017389885.1 Kiritimatiellia bacterium | reverse complement strand
ATGTCGCCGGAATCGGGGACGTCCAGCGTCGCGAGCATGCGCATCGTGGTCGTCTTTCCGGCGCCGTTCGGGCCTACGAATCCTACGACTTCGCCGGAGGTGAACGAGAACGAGAGGTCGTCCACCGCCTTGAATCCGCGCTGGAAGACGCGCGTGAGGTGAAGTAGCTCGACTTTCATTTCTCCTCCTTTCCGCCGTCGTCGGCAATGCGTCCCGCGACGACCGACTCCGCAGTCTCGTATGTCTTGCGCGAGGCGAGCGGGGAGGGGAAGAACGGCGAGCCCGCGAGACGGACGACGTATGTCCTGTCGGGCAGAAGCAGCTTGTCCTTCTCGATAAGCTCTGTGATGTCCTTCCAGTTGCGTCCGTACGACGTTCCCTTTTCGAATAGCGTCTCGTGCGGAAGCGGCGCATTTGCCGCGGCCTTGTCCGGAAGCGGCTCGCCCTTGACCGTCGCCTGCTCGCCGGGAGCGAGAGCCGGCACTTTGTAGCGGCTGTTGCCGAATCTGGCGGTTCCTCCCGTGACCGGTACGCCGAGGAGGTTGGCGAAGACGAGATCGCCGTCCTGCGTCGGCCTGACGTCGAGCCTTTCCGACCGGCGCTCGGCGCGCTCGAAGTCGAAGAAGGTCGCGGTAAGCGGCTTTACCCAGTCGCCGGAGAGGCGGCAGCTCTCGCCGAAGGACGCAAAAAATCGTTCGTTTCCGCGTCCGCGCAGGCGGAAGGAGACGTCGGAAGGAATCGACATCTCCTCGGTCACGTTCCCCGGCGCGAACAAGGCGAACTGCCCGCGCGTCACGGCAAGGCGGCTTTCAGGGTCAAGAATCGTGACGGACTGAATCCGCACTGTCGGCGTCGTGCCGTATGCGATGAGCGCTATCGCCGCCACGACGAGCGTCAGGGCGAAGGCTGTTCCCGGAAGCGCCGCGAGGATAAGAAGACGCCTGTTGCGTTTTGCGCAAACGAAGACGATTCCCGGCATCACGATGAACGCGACGAGAAGAAGCAGGAAGACGAGGAGACCGACTGGCAGCGACTTGCCGACGTTTATCGGAACACATGCGTGGTTCTCTGTAAAATGGGAATCAGGCGTGACTCTATAGTAGTATTTTTGCACGTTTAGGTCGCCGATGCGCCGCTTCTGCGCGGCATCCGCCGTTGACTGAATGTTGGATGGAACAGACTTGCCGTCTGCGAATGTGATCACCGCGCCGCCGAGAATGTCGAACGCCCGCAGCGCCGCGCGTGACTCCTCGGGGAGAGCGTCCGCGACTTCCTTCGTCATGCACACGGCGTCGAAGGGCAGGTATGCGCGGAAGTCGCGCGGCCAGTCCGCCGCGTCTCGGCGCAGCTCGACGGAGTTGAAGTCGTGTTTGAACGCGGGCAGCACGGCGTCGCGGACTATTCCTGCTGAGAGCAGGAGGTTCACGGCGTTCTCGACGTGTCCGTATGAGGCATAGTGATAATCCGAGACTCTGCTTGACAGCTGGAGTGGCTCGCTTTTTGGTCCGTTGCTGTTTGGGGGCTTCGCCTCAAACAAGGTGATGGAGCTCTCGCCGTAGCCGTAGCCGTAGCCGTCTTCAACTGTGAACACGCCCGGCAGCGTAATGGTGGCGGAAGCTCCCGGGCCGAGGGCGACGGTTCTTGTGGACAGCGCGGAGTGCGGGGCTTGGACGCTGACTTGTATAGTGCGCGGGAAGGGGAGGGTGTTTCGCAGCGCAATGCGACTGAGCTGCGTGTCGTGAGTTATTTCCGAGCCGACGACAGTCTCGTCGCGGTATTCGAGTGCGTCTATCTGCGAGCAGCTTTTCCATGAAGCCGGGCTGAGGACTGCGGTGGAGCCGCCGATCTCCTTCTCTTCCGTTTTCGGTCCTGGCGTAAGCGGTGGGTTGTTTGCCGGAACCGCCAGTGGGAATGCGGCGAGCGCAACTGCGACGAGTATTGACGATTTTGTGTTCATGTTGCTGGTAACGGTGTTTTCATTCCGAAACGGGAACGGATTCAACGACGCCGCGCGCTATGTCGTCCGGTGTGACGCCGTCCAAAGATGCGCGGTAGTCGAGAACGAGACGGTGGTTGAGGACTGGAATCGCGACTGCTCGCACATCGTCGAAGCCGACGGAGGGCCTTCCGTCGAGGAGCGCGAACGCGCGGGCAGATTCCGCGAGCGCAATCGCCGCGCGTGGCGAGGCGCCGTACTTGACGTGCTCCGCCTTGTGCGTCGCGGCGACGATGCGTCCGATCCAGGAGGCGACGGCCTCGGGCAGCACGACGCGCGAGGCGGTGTCGAATGCGCGCGCAAGCGCGTCCTTCGAGAGCGAGAAGTTGGGGGCGGGCATTTTGCCCTGCGACCGCGACGAGATGATCGCCGTCAGCGTCGCGGCGTCTGGAGAGCCGACGCGGAGGCGGAAGAGGAATCGGTCGGTCTGCGCCTCGGGGAGCGGATACGTCCCCTCGAGTTCGATCGGGTTCTGGCTTGCGAGGACGAAGAACGGGTCCGGCAGCGGACGCGTCACGCCCATGAGCGTGACGGAGCGCTCCTGCATCGTCTCGAGGAGCGCGGACTGAGTCTTCGGCGATGCGCGGTTGATTTCGTCCGCGAGCAGGAGGTTGCAGAAGACGGGCCCGGGGCGGAACGACATTTCGCGCGAGCCGTCCGCCCGCGTCTCGAGGATGTGCGAGCCGACGATGTCGGACGGCATAAGGTCGGGCGTGAACTGTATGCGCTTCGCGTCGAGCTCGAGTATCTTCGCGAGCGCGGTGACGAGGGCGGTCTTGCCGAGTCCGGGAAGGCCTTCGAGAAGGATATGCCCGCGCGCGAGAACGCCGGCAAGGACGAGTCTGTGCAGCGCGGGACGTCCGAGAAGCATCGCGTCGAGCGCCGCGAGCGTGCGGTCGAGGTCTGCCTTTACCGGCGCGATTTCGTCGGGGGAGAGGAGTGTCATCTGGATTTCCTTTCTGTTTCAAAGAAGCGCTTTACCGTGGCGCGGTGCCTTGGCGACACAGTGCGGTTGATCGAGGTGCCGGCGGAGCGTCCGCCGATCGCGGCGGATGCGCCGCGCTGAGAGCCAGGCGCATTCGCCGTAGGGTCTTCCGTCGAGATCGACTCTCCTACCTTCACTTCGTCCGGCTTCTCGCCGGGGTTCAGCTCCGTTGACTTGTCGTCGTACCTCGAGTCCCCGAGTTCGGAGGGGTCGGTCCACGACATCTTGGCGTCGCCGCGTCCGCGTTCGGGAGCTCCCGCGCCCGCGCCTTCGCCTTCTTCGCCTTCGCATTTCCCTCCGGGCTGCTCCTCGCCGCCGGGGCAGGATCCGGAGCAGGATTCGTCGAGCATCTTCTGGAAGTCGTCCGCCGCGTCCGGATCCGATGCGATGCCCGCGAGGGCGCTGGAGTCCTTCGCGATTCTCTTGAGCGTCGCGTCGTTGAGTTCGAGAAGCGCGGCGACCCGTTCGCGGAGGCGGTCCGCGGCGTCAAGCGCCGCGCCGGGTTCGGCAGGGTCCGCGGACGCCTCGATGCGCTTCAGCTCCTCCGCGAGCTCTTCGACCGTCTCGGGTTCGAGAAGCTCCTCCTCCTTGATGTCGTCGAGCGCGTTGCGAAGGTCCGCCGTTATGTCCGGAAAGGCCTGCGGCGCAGGCGGCACGGCGGACGCGAACCATCCGGCGGGCGCGGCGAGTGCGAACGCCAGCGCCGCGACGACGGCGGGGAGTTTCACGAGATGCCGGCGGAGACGCAGCGGAACTTCCGCCGCGACCGGCTCGGGGCGCGGCCAGGCCTCGGATCCCGGAATGCCGTCGACGAGAAGGAGTCCGCCCGCGTGCGTCGCGTTTTCCGTAAGCGCGGCGCATGCGCCGCGCGAAGGGGTGCGCCGCAGGTTCAGAATCGAGCGGAGAAGAGCAGCGGACGGGATCAGCGACAGGAGCGCGGCAGTCCAGCCGGGCGCCGGATGGACGAGCGCCCGCACGGCGAGGATCGCCGCGGCGGCGAGAGCTCCGCCCCAGACGCAGCCAATGACTGCACCTTCGGCGGCGAGTGCGCGGCGGAATGCGCGCCTTGTCGGATCCCCGTTTCTCTCCATGCGGATATTATACAATATTTGGCGTCTTCTGAGGCGCGCTATTGCGTGGATGCACTGTTTCGTGTATAATTACGGACATGAAATATCGTGAACTCATCAGGGGTGTCGCGCGTGCGATTGTGGCTGCCGCCACGTTTGCCGCGCTGAAGGGGGCGGCAATGGCAGAATACGACTTTGAAAAGGCGTGGAAAGACGTCGAGGCGGCGCAGGTGAAGAACCTGCCGCGCACCGTCACGAACAAGGTCGAGGAAATCGAGCGCGAGGCGACGAAGACGGAACGCTGGCCGGACGCCGCGCGCGCGTTCCTCGTCCGCGAAGACGCGATGAAGCAGTTCACCGACGGCGAGTCGCGTCCCGACGAATGGCTCCCCGCGTTCGCTGCGTCAGT
>JAFPDR010000115.1 GCA_017389885.1 Kiritimatiellia bacterium | reverse complement strand
TGGGGCAGGCGCTGATTCCAGCCCACCGGCTTCCAACTTTCAACTTTAAACTTTCAACTTTAAACTATTCTTATGTACTACTGCTCCGACTATACCGTTGCCGTCTGCCTGTGCGTCGTCACGATGTTCTGCTGGGGCTCCTGGGGCAACACGCAGAAGCTCGCCGGGAAGACCTGGCGCTACGAGCTCTTCTACTGGGACTACGTGATCGGCATCCTTCTCTTCTCGCTCGCGATGGGCTTCACGATGGGATCGTGCGGAGAAAGCGCCGCATGGGGATTCGTCGCGAACCTGAAGGCGAGCTTCGGGAAGACCTGGCTGTGGCCGTTCGCGTCCGGAGTCGTGTTCAACCTTTCGAACATCCTCCTCGCCGCGGCGATCGCTGTCGCGGGGATGTCCGTGGCGTTTCCGGTGGGCGTGGGACTCGCCCTTGTCGGCGGAACGCTCCTCAACTACGCGGTCAGGAAGCAGGGCAGCGTCGCGATGATAGCCCTCGGGCTTGCGCTCATCGTCGCGTCCATAGCGTGCAACGCCCTCGCGTTCCGCGCGAAGCAGTCCGCCTCGGGCGGAACGGGCGACGCGTCCGCGACGAAGAAGGGACTCATCCTTGCGGCGGTCGCGGGCCTTCTCATGATGTGGTTCTCGCCGCTCGTCAACCGGGCGATAGACCTCACGTTCGCGAAGGAGGCGCCTGACGCCGGACTGATGACGCCTTACACCGGCTTCTTCCTCTTCGCGATCGGGATCTTCGTCTCGAACTTCGTCTTCAACACCGTCGCGATGCGCAAGCCCGTGCAGGGCGAGCCGATCCTCGACGGCGCGAGGCGCTACTTCGGCGGATCTGTTCCGACGCACCTCGTGGGCGTTCTCGGAGGCTGCATCTGGGGCATGGGCACGCTCCTCGCGTTCGTCTCCGGCGGCGCGGCGGGTCCGGCGATCTCGTACGCTCTCGGACAGGGCGCGACGCTCGTCTCGGCTCTCTGGGGAATCCTCGTGTGGCGCGAGTTCGCGGGCGCGCCGAAGACGTCCGCGCTGCTCAACACCGCCATGTTCCTCCTCTTCGTGGCAGGCCTCGCCTGCCTCATCATGGCCGGAGCGTGATGCCGATCAACATTTCAACTTTCAACTTTTCAACCGATATGAAGATTGTCGTTCTTGGAAGCACCAACACGGACATGGTGATCACGGGGAAGAAGATCCCCGTTCCCGGCGAGACCGTCTCTGGCGGGACGTTCCTCATGAATCCGGGCGGGAAGGGCGCGAACCAGGCCGTCGCCGTCGCGCGGCTTTCCGCGAAGAAGGGCACGTGCGTCTTCATCGCGAAGGTGGGCGACGATCTTTTCGGACGCGAGAGCGCGGAGCGGTTCAGGAAAGACTCCATCGACGCGAAGCTCGTGGTCGACAGGAAGAACGCGTCCGGAACGGCGCTCATCCTCGTCGACTCGAAGGGCCAGAACGTCATCTCCGTCGCGCTCGGCGCGAACGCGACGCTCTCTCCTTCCGACATAAAGCCGTTCGAGAAGGACATCGCCTCGGCGTCGGCGCTCCTCATGCAGCTCGAAACCCCGCTGGAGACCGTGTCGCGCGCGGCGGAAGTCGCGCACGCGGCGGGGGTTCCGGTGATCCTCAACCCCGCGCCGGCGCGCAAGCTGCCGCAGCAGCTGCTGAAGCTTGTGGACTGGATCACGCCGAACGAGAGCGAGGCGGAGCTGCTGACGGGCGTGAAGGTGACGGACGGCGCGAGCGCGCGCAGGGCGGCGGCGAAGCTGAAGGCAAAGGGCGTCGGGCATGTCGTGATCACGATGGGCTCGAAGGGCGCGTACTGCGGAGACTGCGACAGGCTCTTCCCGTGCCGCAAGGTGAAGGCCGTCGACTGCGTGGCCGCAGGCGACACCTTCAACGGCGCGTTCGTCGTGGCTCTCGCCGAGGGACGCTCCTGCGCCGAAGCGATTTCCTTCGCGCAGAAGGCGTCCGCGATCTCCGTGACGCGCCCCGGCGCTCAGAGCTCCGTCCCGTTCCGCCGCGAAATCTCCTCCTGACGCTGCGACGGGAAGGGGGCGCGGGCGTTTTGGAATTGGCGGGGCCGCTCGGCGCACCCTTTTTGAAATCGTATTGCGAACAGATGCGCGAAAATGTGGTATAATATGGGCGTAAGTTGCCGCATAACCACTATATTCGCATTCGGAGGCTCGGCATGGTAAACTACGACGAACTCATCAAGAGGCTGTCCCGTACGGACGAGCCGTTCGGTCTGCTCACGATGCAGGCGACAAGCACCACGTCGCGTCTCATGAAGGTGTTCCCCGAAAGGCTCAAGGCGCTGTACGCCGCGGAGCACGGGTTCTTCGGCACGACCGCCGCCGGCGAGCTGACGCAGGGCTCGTACCATCCGTTCTTCAACCTTCCGATCCACTCGCTCTACGGCGAGTTCCGCAAGCCGACCCCCGAGATGCTCTCGTCCGTGAAGCGCATGGTGATCGACCTCTGCGACATTGGCGTCAGGTGCTATTCGTACCTCGCCACGCTCAAGTACACGCTTGAGTCGTGCGCGGAGAACGGCGTGCCGGTGACGGTGCTGGACCGCGAGGTGCCGATGGGCGACGTGGAGGACGGGCCGATGCGCGAGGACGCGTTCGCGGGGTTCGTCGCGCCGATCAACGTTCCGTTCTGCCACGGCATGACGCCGGGCGAGTGCGCGCTGTGGATTCGCGCCAACGAGAAGCTCGACCTCGACCTCGACGTGGTGCCGCTGAAGGACTGGAACCACAGGAAGCACGAGCCGTGGCCGAACTTCATCCCGCCGAGCCCGGAGATCAGGAGCTGGGACAGCGCGGTGGCGTATCCGATGACGGTCTTCACGGAGGCCTATCCCTCGCTCGACTGCGACCGCGACGGGCCCCTTGCGTACCGCGTGCTCGGCGCGCCGTGGCTGGACTCGCGAGGGCTCATGGAGGAGCTGCGCGTGGGGCTCGACACGTGCGGCGTCGAGATGCGTCCGTACCGCTACATGCCGCACGGCGGGCGCTACTCGTGCTTCAACCTGAACGGCATAATGTTCTCCGTGTCGCGTCCGTACGGCTACAACCCCGTGACCGCCGGGGTGCTCGTCCTTTCCGCGCTGGTGAAGCGCTACTGCGACAAGGTCTCCGCAGGCTCGCGCCCCGAGATACTCGACCGCCTCATGGGCACGGCCAAAGTGCGCAGGGCCGTGGAGAGCGGCGAGCTCGGCGAGCTGTTCCAGGGATGGATCGACGCGCACGACGAATTCGAGAAGACGAAGGTGTGCCTGTACTGAGGCGGAGGGGATTAGGCAGATGAGAAGCGACATAGACGGGCTCAAGACGCTTGGGCGGACGACCGAGGCGCCGAAGGACTACGATCCGTCGGTGCTCGACACCTTCGCGAACGCGCACCCCGGCCGCGACTACTGGGTCGTGTTCACCGCGCCTGAGTTCACCACGCTCTGTCCGAAGACAGGCCAGCCCGACTTCGCGACGCTGACGATACGGTACATCCCCGCGAAGAGGCTCGTCGAGTCGAAGTCCCTGAAGCTCTACCTCTTCGGATTCCGCAACCACGGCGACTTCCACGAAGACGTCGTGAACGTGATCTACGACGACCTCTCGAAGCTGCTCAAGCCGAAGTACCTCGAGGTCTGCGGCAAGTTCGCCGCGCGCGGCGGGATCACGATCGACCCGTTCGTGAACGGCGGCTCGGGCGCGAAGTACCGCCGCCTCGCCGAGCAGCGCTTCGCCTCCTGGCCCGGCGTGCGCCAGTAGCGCTTTCCGCGCGGCGGCGCGGTTTTTGGTATAATATCCCAATCATGAAATGGACCAAGTCTCTCATCCAGACGCTCCGGGAGAATCCCGGTGACGCCGAAATCGATTCACACAGGCTCCTGATGCGCGCGGGCCTCGCGCGCAAGGTGGCGGGCGGGCTCTATGCCTATCTTCCGCTCGGCATGCGCTCGCTCAGGAAGATACAGCAGATAGTCCGCGAGGAGATGGACCGCGCGGGCGCGCTCGAGATCGTCTCGCCGATCCTCCAGCCCGCGGAGCTGTGGCGCACCACGGGGCGCTGGGACACGATGGGCCCGAACATGTTCAAGCTCCGCGACCGCGGCGAGCACGAGTTCGCGCTTGGTCCGACCGCCGAGGAGGTGTTCACCGACATCGCGAAGGGACTCATAAGCTCCTACCGCCAGCTGCCGGTCACGATCTACCAGATCCAGTGGAAGTTCCGCGACGAGACGCGTCCGCGCTTCGGCCTCATGCGCTCCAAGGAGTTCCTCATGAAGGACGCCTACTCCTTCGACGTCGACGCGGAGGGGGCTGACAAGAGCTACTGGAACATGTACCACGCCTACGAGCGAATCTACGCGCGCTGCGGACTCAAGGCCGTGCCCGTGCAGGCCGACGGAGGCGACATGGGCGACTCGATGACGCACGAGTTCCACGTGCTCGCCGACGCGGGAGAGGACGG
>JAFPDR010000114.1 GCA_017389885.1 Kiritimatiellia bacterium | reverse complement strand
GACGAAGTTCGTCTCCTCGAACACGATCGGCGCGTTGCACGTCGTCTCGATGAACGTCAGGTGCTTCGAGTCGTAGAACGGAGGGAGATGCAGCCACAGTAGGCGGTGCGTGTCGTCGATGGAGTAGCGCTGCTCGGCCCAGATCTTCTTCTGGACGAGCTCGTCGAAGTAAGCCTTCTGGATGTCGACGAGGTCCTGGGTTCCCCACAGCTGCGAGAACACGACGGCGTTGTAGATCGCCTCGCTGCCCTTCACGAGCGGCGGGGAGGTGAAGCGCAGGTGCGCGCACTGGCGCGCGAGCTCGGCTGCCTCGTTCGATAGGACGCACGCCTCCTCGAGCCGGCCGGGGTCTAGCTTGCGCCCGAAGGTCTTCTCCATGAGCGAAACCGCTTCCGCAAGGCCGTCCGCGATCGTCTCTATCGCCGCGCGGCTCTGCGCGTTGATCGGGGTCTGGAGGGAGTAGATGCGGTCGGAGATGCCGTATTCGCGCGCGAGGTCGGCGAAGACGCGCTCCGCCTGCTGGCACGGCTGCATTGTCGAGACGATGTAGTCCGGCTTCTCGAGCTCCATTCCCTCGAGCATTCGCAGGAACGAGCAGGTCTGTCCGTCGAAGCCCTTCTGCGCGGCCTTTCCAAGCGCCTCCTTGACCTTGTCCGCCTTCCTGCCGAAGAGCGCGGCGTAGGTCTCGAGGGTGCGGATGCGGCAGTCCATCGCGTTGAGGATCTCCGTCGGGAAGAAGAGGTTGCGCCAGACGAGCGGCTTCGACTTGTCGGACGAGAAGAAGTCGCGGCGCGTGGACTTGATGCGGAGCGTGACGGACTTCCCGCGCGTCGGCTCGTACTCGACCTTCGCGAGGTCGAGCTTCCCGGCCTCCCTGAGGTCGTGCAGCTGCCGCGCGATCACGGCCGCGCCGAGCGCGCCCATCACCTCGTGGTACTGCGGGATGACGATCTCGCTGCCGGTGAGCTTCTTGAGGAAGAACGCTACCGCGCTGTTGAACGCGACGCCGCCCTGGAAGAGTATCTTGCGCCCGGGCGCGTTGAGGAGGAGCTGCCCGACGGAGTTGAGGATCGTGCGCGCCTGCGCCTTGCACGCGCCCGCGAGCAGATCGCCGATCGGGACGCGGTTCTTGAACTTGTTGATGGACGTCGCCGAGAGGACGGCGCACACGGAGCTGAACTCGGTGTCGGAGTCGTAGTTGACCTTCTCCGCGACGTCCTCGATCTTGACGCCGAGCTTCGCGGCGACGGAGTCGAGGAAGCTGCCCGTTCCGGCGGCGCAGACGCCGGACATCATGGACGTCCAGAGCTTCATCGTCGGATTGTACACCATGCACTTCGAGTCCTGACCGCCGCAGTCGATGATCGCGTCCACGTCGGGATGCAGGAACTTCGCGCCCGCGACGTGCGCCGTCACCTCGCTCACCTGGAAGTCGAACGGAATGAACTTGCGCGTGTCCTCGACGATCTGGCTGCCGGTGACCACTATCGCGGCGATGTCCTTGAAGGACGTGATTCCTGCAACCTTGAGGAACTCGAGCGCGAGACGCTTCGACGCGCCGCCGCCGCACGCGCCGCACCCGGAGCAGTGCCCGGTGCAGGCGACCTTCCCGGCCTCGACTGGCTGCGTGCGCTTGTAGACGGTGCGTTCGACCTTCCCGTCCTCCGCGAGCAGGACCGCCTTGAAAGTCGTAGAACCGATGTCGATTCCCAGATATCGTTTCTTCTTCTCTGCCATTGTTCCCTTGCCTGAAAATCTCCAAACTTCGGCGATGAAGTAGATATTATACCATATTTGCCGCCCGCCTTGTCGCAAACAATGTCGAATATGATATAATAGGCGGCGAGGAATGAAATCCGCGATTGAGCTTTTCGCATCGCGCTTTGCGCCACCCGCCCTGAAAAACGGCGGGGCCGTGGCCGTTTCGTCCCTTACGGGCTCCGCGGACGCGTTCCTCGCGCTCGCGCTCGCGGGCGACTCGAAATTCGTCCTCGCGGTAACGCCAGGGCTTCCCGACGCGGACCGGCTCGCGGACGACCTGGGCATCCTCGCGGCGAACCCCTCGCCCGGAGCGAAGCGCAAGGCTCCACTCCCCGTGCGCATACTCGAGTTCCCGCCCCTTCTCGACGGAGACAGGAACGCGCTCGGCGTGCGGCTGAAGACTGTCTCGGCCATCAAGGCATGGAGCCTCTCGCCGTATCCCTGCGTCGTCGTGGCGTCGTTCCCTGCGCTCTCCACGCCAGTTCCGAAAGGGTCCGTCCCCGCGCTTTCGCTCGGGTCGGACAAGGTGCGCTTCGTCGACGTGTGCGCGAAGCTCGCCGAGATGGGCTACGGCCGCGTGCCGACGGTTGAGAAGCCGGGGGACTATTCGATCCGCGGCGGAATCGTCGACGCGTGGAGTCCGGGCGAGGAGTTCCCCGTCCGCGCGGAGTTCTTCGGCGACGACCTCGAAAGCCTGCGGCGCTTCGAGGCGGCGACGCAGCGCTCCATCGAGCGGATAGAGTCCGCCACGCTTCTTCCGGCGGAGGAGCGCACCGCTCCCGAAGACGGCCCCTCTCAGCGCAGGACGACCCTTCTCGACCTGCTGCCGCACGGCTCGACCGTCCTTGCGCTTGAGCACAACGAATACAGCCTCGCGGCGATCTCGGACGGCGCGGACGGCGCGCCCTCCACCTTCGTCTACACCGGAGACCCCGCGCCGCGGGGCGTGCCGACATACGCCTTCCAGACGTCGCCGCTTCCGGGCTTCGCGGAACTCGGAGCGGACGAGGCGCACCATCCGGAGCTCTTCGACGCCGCGCGCAGACGCCTCGACCAGCACCTCGCCGCGGCGGAGCGGCGCGGCGACGCGATAGTGCGAATGGACGACCTGTCCGGCGGCTTCGAGATAGACGGACTCGTCGTCGTCACGAAGTCCGACCGCGTCTTCGCGAAGCGCAAGTCGCGCGTGCGCGGCAGATCCGCCGCGTCCGCGCAGGGCGCGCGCATAAACGACTTCGACGAGCTGGAGCCGAACGAGTACGTAGTGCACGTCGACTACGGCGTCGGAAGGTTCATCGGCTCGTCCGAGATACTGACGAACGGCAAGCGCTGCGAGGTCTTCACCATCGAGTACGCGGACGGCGCGAAGCTGCACGTCCCGGCGACGCACGCGCACCTCCTCTCGCGCTACGTCGGCGTCAAGGGCGAGGCCGTGAGGCTGCACAGGCTCGACGGAAAGCGCTGGGCGAAGGACAAGGCGGACGCGCAGAAGGCGGTGTCGGACCTCGCCGCGGCCCTTCTCGAGACGCAGGCGCGGCGGGAGCTCGTGCCGGGGTTCGCGTACGACGTGGAGTGCGAGGGGATCGACGCCTTCGAGGCTGCGTTCCCCTACGAGGAGACTCCTGACCAGGCCGCGGCGATCGCGGCGATAAAGAAGGACCTCGCCGCGCGCAAGCCGATGGACCGCCTCATCTGCGGCGACGCGGGCTACGGCAAGACGGAGGTCGCGATGCGCGCGGCGTACATCGCGGCGATGAACGGGAAGCAGACCGCGGTGCTCGCACCGACGACAGTCCTCGCCGAGCAGCACTTCGAGACGTTCACATCCCGCTTCGACGGAACGCCGATAAGGATAGAGTCCGTGTCGCGCTTCCAGTCCGCCGCCACGCACACGGGCACGTTCCGCCGCATCGCCACCGGCGCGTGCGACATCGTCATCGGAACGCATGCGATCCTTTCGTCGAAGATCGCGTTCCGCGACCTCGGGCTCATCATCATCGACGAGGAGCAGCGCTTCGGCGTGAGGCACAAGGAGTTCCTCAAGCACCTCAGGGCGACTGCGGACGTGCTGACGCTTTCCGCGACGCCGATTCCGCGCACGCTCTACCTCTCCATGACCGGCGCGCGCGACCTCTCGCTCCTGCGCACGCCTCCGCGCGAGCGCGTTGCAGTCGACACAAAGATCGTGCGCGACTCCCCGGAGGTGATACGCGCCGCGGTCGAGGCGGAGCTCGCGCGCGGCGGACAGGTCTTCTTCCTCCACAACCGCGTGACGACGATCGGCAAGACCGAGAAGTACCTCGCGCAGATATGCCCGGGCGCGCGCATCGTCGTGGCGCACGGACAGATGGACGCGAAGACGCTCGCGCGCAAGATGCGCGACTTCGAGAGCGGGAAGTTCGACATACTCCTCTCCACGACGATCGTGGAGTCGGGAATCGACATCCCGCGCGCGAACACGATACTCGTAGACCACGCGGAGATGTTCGGGCTTGCGGACCTCTACCAGCTCAGGGGCCGCGTCGGACGCTCCGCGCGCGAAGGCCACGCGTACTTCCTCCTTCCGCACGAGGGGCTCGTCGATTCCGACGCGCGCGAGCGCCTCGCCGCGCTGAAGCGGCACGGCGGACTCGGCTCGGGCTTCAACCTCGCGGTGCGCGACCTCGAGCTGCGCGGCGCGGGGAACCTCCTCGGCTCGCAGCAGTCGGGGCACATCGCCGCAGTCGGCTTCGGACTCTACTGCCAGCTCCTCCAGCGAACCGTCGCGATGATGAAGGGAGAGAAGGTTCGCGAAATCGTAGAGGTCAAGCTGAACCTAGACTTCATCGACCCGTCTCCGTCCGACTCGGACGACGGCAGCTCCGCGGCGCTTCCGTACGAGTACGTCGAGGAGGACGCGCAGCGCATGAGCTTCCTCAAGCGCCTCGCGGAGGCGACGGACGAGCGCGTCGTAGCCGCTCTCGCGGAGGAGCTTGAGGACAGGTTCGGTCCGCTCCCCTCCGCGGCGAAGCGCCTCGTCTCGCTCGCGCGACTCCGCGTCAGATGCGCCGCGGCGCGGATATGCAACATAAACGTCCGCGGAGACCGAGCCGTGTTCTACCGGGTCGGAGAGCGAGACATCGCGTTCGTGAGGGACCTGAAGGGAAAGACCGCCGACCGCAGGATACGGGAGCTGATGTCCGCAGTGTCGAAGGACTAGATCTTCTCGACGTCACACGGCTGTATCTCGATCTGGACGGAGCGTCCGAGAATCTCGACGTTCAGGTAGATGACCGTGCGCCCTGCGCCGTCGCGCTTGACGTATCCCTCCATGCCGCGCATCGGTCCCGTCTTCACGCGCACCTTCTCTCCTTCGTGGAACGTCGTCGAGAGGACGCGCATCTCCGCCTGCGTGGAGGCGCCGCGGCGCAGCTGCCGCAGCTCGTGTATCGTCTCGCGTGGGCGCGGAATCGGGATCGTCCTCACGAGGAGGTTCGTCTGGAGCATCTCGCGCCGCTGGTCGGCGTTCATACGCGCGAAGACGTATCCCGGGAAGAGCGGAAGCTCCCTCCTCACCTTGCGGCGCTGCACCTTGTGTACTACGATCCTTACCGGCAGATGGTGGAAGCACTTGTAGCGCCCGAGGTACCACGCGACCTTCTTCTCGGTGCGCGGCTTGACGTGCAGCACGTACCAGATGCGCGCGTCGGGCGAAGGCGTGTCGAACTCGTCCATCTGCCGCAATGCGCTACTTCGCGGCCGGGGCGCGATCGGGGAGGTTGAACTCGCAGAGCACGGTCGTGCCCGTGGGAACGGTCGACTTTATGTCGAAGAAGTCCGCGACGCGCTTGGAGTTGGAAAGGCCCATCCCGGCGCCGAAGCCCATGGAGCGAATCCAGTCGTTCGCGGTGGAGGTTCCGTCGCGGAGAGCCCATTCGACGTCCTTGATCCCCGGACCCTTGTCCTTCGCGATGACCGTCGCCTTGTGGCTGTCGAGGATGAAGGTCATCGACCCGCCGAGGGAGTGGATGCAGATGTTGATCTCGAGCTCGTACGCGGCGACGGCAATGCGCCGTATGATCTTCTTCTCGACGCCTGCGTCGCTCAGCATCTTCTTGATGGCGTTCGCGGCCTTGCCGGCGTTCGTGAGGTCGTTTCTCACGACGACGAACTGGCGCATAGAGTAGTACGGCAGGACCGGCTCGCTCTTCGCGGAATCCTGTCCGGCGGCCGCAGCATTCGGCGGCTGCTCCCCGGCGGGCGAGCCCTCGAGGCGCGCGAGCTCGTTCGTGAGCTCGCGCATGAGCACGCGCGTCACGTCGCGCTGCGAGACGATCCCTACCAGGTCGCGCTCCTTGTTGAGCACGGGGAAGCGTCCGAAGATGTAGTTCTCGAAGTACTTCAGCGCAAAGGCAAGCGGCATGTCCTCCTCGAGGACGACGAGGTTCGTCGCCATGTGCTTCTGGCACTGGTCGCCGATCCACCCGCCCTCGAGCGCGAGGATGATGTCGTTGATGGAGACGATCCCGAAGAGGCGCTTGCCCTCAACCACCGGCACGCCGGAGATGTGGTTGCGCTTCATCAGGTTCTGCGCGAAGTGCATCGTGTCGGTCCTCACGACCGATATGATGTCGTGGTCGCGCATGACGTCCTTCACCCGAAGGCGCTGGAGGAGCTCCATGATGACGAGGGGCTCGCCCTTCCCGTCCGAGCCCGGCAACCCCGGACCCGACACGCGCTTCACGTGCTTGCGCTCGTGGGCGGCCATGATCTGGTCGTCGTTGCGCTTCTCCCCTCCGGTGAGGATCGTCGGACGGTACTCCATCAGCCCTCCTTGGCGAGGAAGTCGTGTATGCGCACGCAGCTGTCGTACTTGGAGAGCGGCGAGCTCACGAGCGGGATGCCGAGCGTGTCCGCGACCTGGCACATCGTCTGCGGCAGGGGCTTGGCGTTGTGCACTACGACGCACATCGCGCCGACGATGTTCGCCGTGCGGATCGCCTGGTCGGACGCAAGTGACGTCAGCAGGAGTATGTCCTCGCCGTCGTTCAGCAGAACGTCGCTCATGAGGTCGTTAGCGACCACCGTGCCGACCGTCCGGTCGGATTCCCCACCCGCGACGAGCGTGCCGTCAAGGGTCTTCACTATGTCGTTGATGTTCATTTCGGTAATATTATATCATAATCCGAGTCACTGCGCCTTCCAGTGGCGGAAATACTGGACAGAGAAAGTCTGCGGGAGATCGGCCTTGTCCGGCTCGCCGACCCAGCCGTACATGATCTCGCAGTCGAAGGTGACGTGCATCGGACGGTGGAAATGGTCGTTCGCGCGCGAGAACATCTCGACGCCGTCCGCGTACCACTTCATCTCCTTCTCCGTCCAGAGGAATCCGTACTCGTGGTAGCCGTCGGCAAAATCGAAGTCGACCTTTTTTCTGCTCGACTTGTCGGGAAGATTCTCCACGCTCCCCAGCACCCGCCCCTCGAGATATGGCGTTCCAAGTCGGTGCACCGTGTTGTAGAAAGCGCGCGCGCAATCGGACTTCTTGGATCCCTCCTTGCCGAATATCTCGAAGATGTCGATCTCCTCCGAGAAGTCGCCGGGGCGGTACTTCTTCTTCGGCTCGTCCGAAAGCGGATCGTAGAGCCAGAACGCGTTGCACACCGCCGCCTTCATCGACTTCGCGCGGCATTCGTAGTAGCCGTAGAACGTCTTCTTCTTC
>JAFPDR010000113.1 GCA_017389885.1 Kiritimatiellia bacterium | reverse complement strand
CGGACAGGTGCTCGGCGGTGAACGGATTGTGCTCCGCCGTGCCCTGGATCTCAACGAAGCGCCCGTCGTCCGTCATTACGACGTTGAGGTCGACTTCCGCAGTGGAGTCATGCGCATAGTCGAGGTCGAGCGTGGGACGCCCGTCGCAGACTCCGACGGATACGGCCGCCACGCGGCGGACGATCGGGTTCTTCTCGAGCGCGCCTTCCTTCATGAGCTTCGCGACCGCGTCCTCGAGGGCTATCATTCCGCCCGTGATCGAGGCGCAGCGCGTGCCGCCGTCCGCCTGCAGGACGTCGCAGTCTATCGTGATCTGCCGCTCGCCGAGGAGCGAAGTGTCCACCGCGGCCCTCAGGGCGCGTCCGACGAGCCGCTGGATTTCCGTCGAGCGCGCGTCGGCCTTGAGCTTCTTGATGTCGCGCTCCTTGCGTCCGCCGCCCGTCGACGACGGAAGCATCGAGTACTCCGCCGTCACCCATCCGCGCCCGGTGTCCTTCAGGAACGGCGGCACCTTCTCCTCGACGCTCGCGGTGCAGAGCACCCACGTGTCGCCCCACTTCACGAGCACGCTGCCCGCGGCGTACTTCGTGAAGTCCCTTACGACCTCGATCTTCCTGAGCGCGTTCGCCGGCTTCGCGGCGGCGCGCATTTCGCTTCTCTTCTTCATGGCGTTACTTCTCGAAGGCGGACTTGAGGGTGGACGTGCGCTTCTCCATCGCGCGCTCCGTGTCGCGCAGCGTACGCGAGATCTCGTCGTTCGCGGGCAGCAGCTCGTGCGCCTTCTTTACGTACTCGAGAGCCTTCTCGAGCCTGTTAGTCTTGCGGTAGATGATGGAGAGGTTGTTGAGGACCGCGGGCTCGTCCGGACGCTTCACGAGCGTGCGCTCGAGGTACATCTCGGCCTCCTTGAGCTTCTCCTCCATGAGGTACGCCATGCCCGTGCCGAAGTTCGCCTCGGGATCCTCGGGGTCCATCTGCAGCACGATCGCGCCGTAGCGCCGCGCCTCGGCGAAGTCGGCGCGCCTGAGCGCGAGCCTGAGCCCCTCGTACGGCGTCATCTGCATAAATGTGCGCGTCCGCTCGTAGTCCACGAGGCGCATCATGTGCTTGACCGCCTCGTTCCACTCGTCGAGCTCCTTCGCGAGTTCCTCGTCGTCGCGCATGCGCGCGAAGCGGGAGATGCGCCAGGAGACGGACTGCAGGGCGTCGCGAAGCGCCGGCGAGATGGCGAGACCTTCGTTCTCCTTCATGACGGTTATGATCCTTCGGGCGATCTTCTCCGCGGCGGATACGCCGCGCGCAGTCTCCGCCTCGTCGATGCCCTTCACGCGCGCGACGAAGCCGGACTGCGGCGGGAGAGGCTTCCTCGCGCGCTTCCAGAACTCGAAGCCGAGCTGCTGCGCCGCGCGGTCCATTCCGTTCGTCATCTCGCCGGCCCAGATGCGCAGCAGGATCGGCACGCCGAGCTCCGCCGATGCGCGGTCGGGCGAGCCCTCCTCGAAGCTGCGGCAGCGCATGAACTTCTCCCAGGCGGACGGTCCGCTCATCATGTTGAGCGGCTTCACGTTGGAACCCATCCTCGCCGCGGTCAGCTCGAGCCCCGCGTCGAGGCGTCCGTCGGTGAACACGTACTCCGCGTCGCCGCACTCGCGCACCGTCTCCTCGAGCGCGTCTCGGACGATCGAGCGCATCTCGGTCTCCGCGGGGCGGTAGATTCGGAACAGCACCGGCAGAAGGCACAAGGCGACGACGAAAAGCACGAGGTTGCGCATCGCGAAGCCGCGCTTTTCCACGGCGCGGAACACCCCCTCCTCGGGATCGTATGCGAAGAAGTTCTGGCAGCCCAGCGAAAAGCACGCGGACGCAAGCGCGAGGGTAAGCGCGGAGAAGAGCATGAAGATGCACACGAGGAAATCGCTCCTCAGCTCAGCCGCAGACGACGAGAAGGTCCAGAGCCTAGTGTATGGGAACACGCCGCACTGCAGCAGCGCAAGCATGCCGGCGAAGAACAGTATGAGCCCCGTCTTGAACCGGAGAGGCTCCGTGTCTCGGCAGAGCATCGGGAACACCACGAGCGTTCCTATGAGCGGCAACAGCGCGAATGTCATCGACAGCACCCAGCCGATCGGCGACGCGGCGGAAAGGACCATGCCGTAGTAGCCGAGCGCGTAGTGTATCGCCACGTCGAATCCGCTCCAGCCGCAGGCCTCTATGCCTCCGAAGCACACGAAGGCGTAGATGTTGATTCCTGCGAAAACCGCCAGTCCGAGCAGGAACGAGAAGAACATCCTCCACTTTGGCAGCGAGGGGATCATGTCCGAGTCGATTTCGACCCGTACCTGGTCGTTTACGACGGCAATGACAGAGAGGCGGAAGCACAGGTAGTACACGGCCGGGAGGAGGAATCCGATCGGAGTCTCCGATGCGATCGCGCCGGCGATCGCCATCGAAAGCAGTATCCTCCAGTTCCGCCACGTCTGGATGTATCGGAGGAACAGATACAGCGAGAGGAGAAGCGCGATGAAGCGGATTCCGCCCGGGGTGAGCGGCGAGACGACGCGCATCATCGCGTCGCCCGCGCCGAGCGACGCCACGGCGAGCAGCGAAAACAGGGACGCTATGGGGCTCCACTCCGAGACGTTCCGCACACGCGAGAGGTACGCGAGCACGATGCGGAACACCAGGTACGCGAGGGACACGCACAGTCCGCCGACGATGGAACCAAGCACCGTAAGCGTAAACGCGATGCCGCCCGGGCCGACGAACGACAGCAGTGCGTGCGCGACGACGCGCCAGACGCCGGGGAATATCGTCTGCGGCGGGGCTATGCCCGCGGCGACCGTGAGGTCGCGCCAAAGCGCGGGGTCCATGCCCTTCGCCGCAAAGACGAGGTATACGAAAGTGAACACGAGACCCGCCGCGGAAGCGAACAGAACGTCGCGCCTCCCAAGCCTGTCGCCTGCATTGTTTTTGTTTTGCATTGTCTTGTCGTTGTGTTGTCGCCGCAGCGGGTTTGCGCGCTTCGTAGCGCCTTAGAGCGCCTTGAAGCGGTATTCCGTCTTGGTCCTGTACGTCTCGCCAGGACGGAGCGTCGTGGACGGGAAGTCGGGACGGTTGGGCGTGTTCGGATAGTGCTGCGTCTCGAGCGCAAGCCATCCGCGGCGCACCATGGGCCGTCCGCCCTTCATGGTCCAGGAGTCCTTGATGAAGTTGCCGGCGTAGAACTGGAGACCGGGCTGGTCGGTCCACACCTCCACGGCGCGCTTCTCGCCGCGGAGCTCGGCCGCCTTGCGGAAGCCCTTTCCGTTCAGGCACCAGTTGTGGTCGTATCCCGGCCCGAACTGCAGCACCTCGTCCGGATCGTCGATGCTCTCGCCGACCTTGCGGAACGCGCGGAAGTCGAACGGGGTCCTTGCGACGGACCTGGGCTCCCCGACGGGCGCGAGGTTCTTGTCGACGGCGAGGAACGTGTCCGCGTCGATCTTGAGCTCCTGGCCGAGGATCGTCCCCTCTCCGTTCATGTTGAAGTAGACGTGCTGCGTGAGGTTGAGCGGTGTCGCGGCGTCCGTCGTGGCCTCGTACTCGATGCGCCAGACGTTCTCGGGCGTGATCGTGTAGGTGACCTTCGCCTTGACGTTTCCGGGGAAGCCCTGCTCTCCGTCGGGGAACGCCTTCTCGAAGACGATGCCGACGTTTCCGCTCTCGGGGCACGCGAAGGTCTTCGCGGACCAGACGTACGCGTCCCATCCGCGCGTTCCGCCGTGGAGCGCCGCGTTGTGGTCCTTGTCGCTTACCGGCACGGTGTAGGTTTTGCCGTCGAGGGAGAACTTGCCCTCGGCGATGCGGTTGCCGTAGCGTCCGATGATCGCTCCGAAGTACGGGTCCGTCCGCTCCCAGCCCGCGGGCGAATCGAATCCGATCGTGACGTCGACGAGCTCTCCCTTCCCGTCGGGGACCATCAACTTGACGACCTTGCCGCCGTCGTCAGTGACGTCCATCACGAGTCCGCCCTTCCCCTTCAGGGTGTAGAGCGTTGCCTTTTCGCCGTACTTCGTGGTTCCGAACGGGGCGGACGATACGGCGTCGTCCGAGCCGAGCATTGCGCAGCCCGACATTGCGGCTGCAACAGCGATGATGGAGAGCTTCTTCATTTTTCCTTCTGTCCTTTTCAATAGCCGGCGCGCGGCACATGTGCCGCGCGCCGATTTTCACGCATTCAACTGCGCACTGGCATCAGATGCGGCCCTTCGACTTCATGAAGTTGAAGGACGGGATGACCGCGCCGTTGATGTCGTCGAAGTGGCGTTCGCACTCCACGACGTACCACTGCACTCCGTCCGCGTCGGTGACGGGGAAGAGTCCGTCCCAGTCAACCGGCGTCGCGCAGCGCTTGCCGTCCGCGTCGCATCCGGGCTGGCCGAGGATCGCGTCGAACTTCTTGACGCCCGCGCCCATTCCGTTCTCCTTCGCGTGGAGCGTGGGGGAGCGGTGCGGATACTTCTTGTACTGCTCGATCGGGGTGAGGCCGGGGAACATGTCGCCGGCGCAGGTCGTCCAGCCGACGTCCTGCTCCATGCAGACCGCCGTGTCCGTATTGGAGAAGAAGTAGTCCCAGAACGACGTCCCGTCCTGCATGAGCACCGCATGCTCCCACGTATGGTTGTGGAGCCCGATTT
>JAFPDR010000112.1 GCA_017389885.1 Kiritimatiellia bacterium | reverse complement strand
TTTTTTGGTATAATTTACGTCAATGAAGCGATATTGGTTTTTGGCGGCCTTCGGCTTCGCCGTGCTCGCGTTCGCGGCGGTGTGGATGGGCTCGCTCAATCAGGACGAGGGATGGTATCTCTACGCGGCGCGGCTTGTGTCCGAAGGGAAGACGCCGTACCGGGACTTCTTCTACACCCAGGCCCCGGTCATGCCCATCCTGTACTCCGCGTTCGCGTTTGTCTGGGATGCGCACGGGCTCCTCGGCGCGCGCATCCTCACGATGCTTGTCGGCGCCGCGGGCATCGCGTTCTTCTGCGCCCTCGCCGCGCGCCTCGCCGTGCCAGGACGCCGCGGATTGTCCGCGCTCGTCGCGTTCCTTCTCCTCGGCTCGAACCTCTACCACCTCTACTACGTCGCGATTCCGAAGACCTATGCGCTCGCGTCGCTCTTCGTTGCGGTCGGATTCTTCCTCCTGTCTTTCGCGAGGGACGGCGGATGGAAGGGCGCGCTCTTCGCCGCGGCCTCGGGCGTCTCGCTCGCGTTCGCGTCCGGAACGCGCATCAGCCTCGGCGTGCTCCTCGCCGTGGTCGGCTTCGGGCTGCTCCTCTCGTTCCGCTCGTGGCGCTGGACTTTCCTGTGGTTCGGAATCGGCGGCGCGCTCGCGCTGTGCGTCGTGTACGGTCCGTTCCTGCTGGATGCCGACGCGCGGTCCGGACTCCTCGCGGCGCAGATGTACCACGCCTCGAGGGGAGGCTTCGACCCCGTCTTCACCGTCGGCTCGCTCTCGCGCCTCGTGCGCTGGTATGCCCCGCTCTTCGTGGTGCTCGGCATGGGCGTCGCGTTCATGGTCCGCGGACGCCGGTTCGGAGCGTCCGCCGTGGGCGAGGGGCTGCCGCTCGTCGCGAAGCTCGCGGCGGCAGGGTTCCTCGCCGTCTTTGCGGTCCAGATGCTCGCGCCGTTCCCGTACGAGGACTACCAGGTCCCGGTGATGGGGCTCCTCGCCGTCTTCGCGGCGCTGGCGTTCTCAGGGGATGCCGCCTTGCCAGATCGTGGGCTAAAGCCTCTTCTCGTGCTCGGGCTCGCGTGGGCGTGCGCGTTCGGGAGTCCGCTTTTGGAGAAGTGGACCACCAACGGACAGGACAGGTTCTGGACGCTCAAGAAGAAGATGTTCGAGCTCGAGCAGCTCCGCGACGCCGCGCTCACGATCGAGGCGGCCGATCCGGGCGGTGATACCCTCCTCACGCAGGACCTCTATCTCGCGGTCGAGACGGGGCGCAGGGTCCCGGAGGGGCTCGAGATGGGTCCGTTCAGCATGCTCTCCGACGCGCGCTGGCGCGAGCTGCTCGAGTCCGCGCCGTGCCCGGTAGCCGCGCTCTCGGGCTACACGTTCGCCATCGACGCGCCGAGGTGCGACGAGGTTCCGGTGGACACGCAGCTCGAGTACTGGAACATCCTAAAGAAGCACTACGACCTCCTCGTGAAGGAGGAGTCGTTCGGTCAGAACGCGACCACGCTGCTGGTCCTCAAGCGCAAGGCGGAGGCGAAGTGAACGCGCTTGAAGTCAGGCAGAGGATTCTCGAGACCGTTTCGAAGAACGGCGGACACCTCGCGTCCTCGCTCGGCGCCGTGGAGATAGCGATGGCGCTCCGCGAGGTGTTCGATCCGGAACGAGACCGCGTCGTGTGGGACGTAGGGCACCAGGCGTACGCGTGGAAGCTGCTCACCGGACGCTGGGACGAGTTTCCGACGCTCAGGAAGATGGGCGGTATATCGGGCTTTCCTAATCCGAAGGAGTCGAAGGCGGACGCCGCGATCGCGGGGCACGCCGGAGTGGCGCTCTCCGTCGCGGAGGGTCTCGCCGCGGCGCGCGACAGGAAGGGGACGGACGAGAACGTCGTGGCGGTGATAGGCGACGCCGCGATTGCGAACGGCACCAGCTTCGAGGCGCTCAACAACTGCGCAGCGGCGACGCGCAGGATAATCGTGGTCCTAAACGACAACGACATGTCCATCGCGAAGCCGACGGGCAGCTTCGCCCGTACGCTCGGACGCCTCACGTCGGGCGTCCGCTACAACCGCGTCAAGAACGCCGCGAAGAAGGCGGGCCGCGCGCTTAGGCTCTCGTTCCTCTACGGATTCGTCCACTGGGTGAAGAACCGCCTGAAGACGATGATGCTCAAGAACGTCTGGTTCGAGGAGTTCGGCTTCCACTACCTCGGGCCAGTCGACGGACATGACCTCGCGGCGCTCGTCTCCGCGCTCACCGCGGCGAAGGAGGAGATGCGTCCGGTGCTGCTGCACGTCGTCACGAAGAAGGGGCGCGGATACGGTCCCGCGGAGAAGAATCCGACCGCATGGCACGGGGTGGGTCCGTTCGCGTATCCGCCCGGACCGGACACCGTCGACCTCGCGCTTCCGACGGACGCCCCGCCGGCGGCGAAGGCCCCGACGTGGAGCGAGGCCTTCGGCGCGGCGCTTTCCGAGATAGCGCGCGAGGACAGTCGCGTGGTCGCCCTCACCGCCGCGATGCGCGACGGCACCGGGCTCGCGCCGTTCGCGGCGGAGTTCCCCGGGCGCTTCTTCGACGTGGGCATCGCCGAAGGGCACATGATCGCGTTCGCCGGCGGACTCGCCGCGGGCGGGATGCGTCCGGTCGTCGCGATCTACTCCACCTTCCTCCAGCGCGCCGTCGACCAGGTGATGCACGACGTCGCGATAGCGAACCTCCCCGTCGTGATCTGCGTGGACCGCGCGGGGGTCGTAGGTGCGGACGGCGTTACGCACCAGGGGCTCTACGACCTCGCTATGCTCAGGTGCCTCCCGAACCTCGCCATCTGCCAGCCGAAGGACGCAGAAGACCTCAAGGCCCTCCTCGTCGAGGCCCTCGGACGCAACGGTCCGACGGTAATCCGCTATCCCCGCGGAAGGGTGGGGAAGAGGGAAGAGGGAAGAGGTGAAAGGGAACTGCCGGCAAATCAGAAAATCGCAATCTGGGCGACTGGAGACTGGTACGGCAGGGCGTGCGAGGTCGCGGAGCGCGTGGGGGGAGTCGCGGTGCATGCGCGCTACCTGAAGCCGTTCGACGCGAAGATGCTCGCCGAGCAGAGGGCGAAGGGGATGAAGATCGTGAGCCTCGAGAACGGCGCGGTCGCGGGAGGGCTCGGGGAGGCGATCGGAGCGGACGTCAAGTTCGGCTGGCCCGACGAGTTCATCCCGCACGGAACGTGCGCCGAACTCGAAAGGCGCTACGGGCTTGACGTCGAGTCGATTGTCAAGCGGCTTTCGGCGGAGTTTTAACTTTTAACTTTCAACTTTCAACTTTTAACTAAGACATGGCCAAGATACACGGAGTTGCGGGCGAGTGGGCCCGCGTGAAGGGAATGGTGACGGGGCTGTGGCCCCTGTTCCTCGGCGTTTTCGCCGCGGGCTTCTCTGTCGCGGCGCTGGTGTTCGGCGAGATATGGTTCGGGGTCGGACTGCTCGCCGTGTCGCTCGTATACTGCGGATGGAGCCTCATGAAGGGGCTCAGGCACGCCGAGCGCTTCTTCAAGGGCGCGCGCGGCGAGGAGCGCGTCTCCGGCATCCTGATGAACCTCCCGAACACCTACCACGTCTTCAACGACTTCGTGGCGGGGGGGACTCACGTAGACCACGTCGTGGCGGGTCCGGCGGGCGTGTTCGCCGTGGAGACCAAGTACTGGCGCGGGAAGGTGACGGTGGAGGACGGACACATCCTGCTCGACGGGCAGCTCCCCGACCGCGACCCACTCTCGCAGGCGCGCCGGGAGGCGAACCTCGTCAAGACGGCGCTCGCGCGCGCGGGATGGAACGGCGCGGTGACGCCGGTCCTCGCGTTCGCGTCCGACAGCTTCCGCCAGCACATCGCCGAGATCGGCGGCGCGGTTGTGATAAATTCATGCGAGCTCGAGAAGAGCTTCGCGACGGAGCGCGTGGTGATTCCGCCGGCCGAGCTGGACCGGCTCATCGCGCTAATGGAGAGCAATTCATGAATAACAGCAGAATCAGCGCGGCGCTTGCCGCAGTGTTCGCGGCCTCGGCCATCGCGGCCTTCGCCGACGTCGAGCCGCAGGACTACTACGGGAAGATCGCGAAGCGCCTCGGCGACATGCTGCCGAAGTACCACGTCCTCCAGAAGAAGCTGGACGACGACATCTCGCAGAAGGCGTGGACCAACCTCGTCACCTACTACGACTTCGACCACTCGGTGTTCCTGAAGTCCGACCTCGACGCGCTCTCCGCGCGCGAGAAGAGGATCGACGACGAGATACACGCGGGGGACCCCTCGTTCGGCTTCGACGTCTACAACCTCTACTGCCGCAGGCTATCGGAGCGCATGGACTTCGTCACGAACTTCCTCGCGACGGCAGAGTGGGACTTCTCGACGAACGAGACGTACCGCATAAAGCGCAAGGACGCGCCATGGCCCGAGACTGCCGAGGAGGCGAACGAGCACTGGCGCAGGAGGCTCAAGAACGAGGTCCTCGTGCAGGTGCTCGGCGCGGAGCTGGACAAGTCCACGAACACCGTTGACGCCGCGGGGAACCTCCTCAAGAAGTACCGCCAGTACTACACCGTGCTGACCGAGCCGGACGAGGAGGCTGTGCTGCAGCACTACCTCTCCGCCGTGGCGATGGCATACGACCCGCACTCCGACTACATGTCGCCCGCCTCGAAGGAGGACTTCGACATGGAGATGAACCTCACCCTCTGCGGCGTCGGCGCGGTGCTGCAGATGGACGAGGGCGCGCTCAAGATCGTCGAGGTGATGGCCGGCGGGCCGGTGGACCGCGATGGACGCATCAAGGAGGGCGACAAGATCGTCGGCGTCCAGCAGGAGGACGGCGAGATGGAGGACGTGATGTGGAAGCCGATGAAGAAGACGATCAAGAAGATCCGCGGCAAGAAGGGCACGCGCGTCACGCTCGAGATCGTCCCCCGCTCGGACTCCACCGGCGCCACGAAGAAGCTCATCGAGCTCGTCCGCGACGAGATCAAGCTCGAGGACCAGGCGGCCACCGGGCGCGTCGAGACCGTTACGCGCGGAGGCTTCGAGAGCAGGATCGGCTACATCTACCTCCCGGGCTTCTACGGCACGATGGACAAGCGTCCGACCGACCCCGGCTTCCGCAGCTGCGCGAAGGACGTCGCGGAGTACCTCGCGAAGTTCAACGCGCAGGCGGTCGAGGGACTCGTACTCGACCTGCGCGGCGACGGAGGCGGCTCGCTCCGCGAGGCGGTGCTGCTCTCCGCGCTGTTCGTCCCGAACGGACCCGTCGTGCAGATCAAGGACTCCCGCAACGTCGGGAGCCTGCCGATCCCCTACGGCAATCCCGTCGCCTTCAGGAAGCCGATGGTCGTCCTGACGGACCGCGCGAGCGCGTCCGCCTCGGAGATCGTCGCCGGACATCTCCAGGACACCGGACGCGCGGTGGTTCTCGGCGACGGCAGGACGCACGGCAAGGGGACGGTGCAGACGGTGTTCGGGATGGGTCCGTCGCAGTACGGCTCGATGAAGATCACGACGGCGAGGTTCTACCGCGTCGACGGAAGGTCCACGCAGCTCGAGGGCGTCGAGGCGGACATCCGCCTCCCCTCGCTCCTCGACTCCCTCGACATCGGCGAGGACAAGCTCCCGAACGCGCTTCCGTTCAGCCGCATCCTCCCCGCCGACTACGCGCGCTGCTGGAACCTGAACAAGTACGTCCCCGAGCTCAAGCGCCTCGCCGAGGCCAGGCTCGAGAAGGACGAGCGCTACCAGAAGCACCTCGAGAACGTCCACGGCATGAAGGAGATAAGCGAGCGCGAGGTCGTGTCGCTCGAGCGCGAGACGAGGAAGGCGCAGATGGCGGCGGACCGCGAGCTGCGCGAGCTCGACGACGACGATGACGAGGACGGGGATTCCGACGGCGAGGAGAAGCCCGCGAAGCGCCGCAGGCGCAACGAGCGCGCGAAGGACGACGTGGTGCTCGACTCCGCGTTCGACGTCATGTACGACCTCATCCGCCTCAACGGCGGCGCGGAGCTTCCGCGTCCGCGCACGGGCGGCGGATGGTTCAACTCCATAATCGGAGGAGGATACTGATGAAGCCCATTAGATTCGTGAAGATGCACGGCGCGGGGAACGACTTCGTCCTTGTTGACGACCGCGACGGAGGCTTCCCCTGCGAGCACCGCCTCATCGCCGCGATGGCGACGCGCCCGGGCGGAATCGGCTGCGAGGGCGTGATCCTCGTGCAGACGTCAGAGACAGCCGACTTCAAGATGCGCTTCTTCAATCCGGACGGATCGGAGGCGGACCTCTGCGGAAACGGCGCGCGCTGCGTAGCCGCGTTCGCGCGCGAGGTGGGCGCGGTGGCGGGGAAGGTGATGCGCTTCGAGACCGCGGCCGGGTTCGTCGACGCCGAGATACTCGACCAGGACCTCGTGAGGATCGCGATGCCCGATCCGAAGGACCTCGACGGAGACTTCGTCGTCGCAGGCGTTCCGCACAAGATAGTCCCTGTAGACAACCTCGCGAAGACCGACGTGGACGGCGAGGGGCGGAGGATACGCCTCAGCGACGAGTTCGCGCCCGACGGCACCAACGTCGACTTCGTGACCTACCGCGCGCCCGACCGCGTGGCGATACGCACCTACGAGCGCGGGGTGGAGGCGGAGACCTTCGCGTGCGGAACGGGATCCGTAGCCGCCGCGGTCGTTGGCGTCGCGTCGTACGGACTCAAGTTCCCGGTCCGCGTGAAGACTGGCGGCGGCTACGAACTCACAGTCGGCGGCGTGCAGACGGAGGACGGCTTTCGGGAGATAACGCTAACGGGCCCCGTCAAGCGCGTGTACGAAGGGCTCATCGACCTCGACTCGCTGGACATGATATCCGAATGAAGCTGCTCGTCTACAAGGACAGTCTTTCCGTGGGGAGAGGCGCGGACAAGGCCGTAAAGGCCTTCGCCGAGGCGCTTTCCGGACGCGGACACGACGTGCGCCTTGTGGAGCGCGGCGCATTTGCCGCGGCGCTGGAGGAGAGCTGGGACGCCATCGTGGCGACGGGATCCAACGAGGCGATGGACCTCGACGCCGCCGGGTACTTCGAGCGCGCCGGCCGCTCGCCCGTGGTGTTGCAGCTGCATCTCGCGCCGCGCGGATTCTTCAAGTGGCGGCATCCGCTGCGCAACCTCGCGATACGCCGGGCGTTCCGCAAGGTGGACGCCGTGCAGCTACTCTGCTCCGAATACGCAGCGGAGTTCGCCCGCATGGCCCCAGGCGTCCCGGCGAAGGTCATCGGCAACTACACGGAGATGAAGGGGGGCGAGGAACGGGGCCGCGCAAGCGCGGAAAGTGTGATCCTATACCCGGCCGCCGCGGTGAACAAGGTCAAGAACCAGAAGCTGCTCATCGAGGCGTTTGCGCGCGTCGCCGTGGAGTTCCCCGGATGGAGCGTGCGGCTTCTCGGCAAGGCGGAGTCGGGATACGCGCACTCGTGCCGCGCGCTTGCGAAGAGACTTGGCGTTGCGGACAGGGTGGATTTCGTCGGCTTCACCGACGATCTCGCGGGAGAGTATTCGCGCGCGGAGTTCATCGCGTTTCCGTCCGTGCTCGAGGGCTTCCCCCTCGCGATCCTCGAGGCGGCGGCGTTCTCGCTCCCCGCCGTAGTGCACAGCCTGCTCCCCGGGGCGGGCGACATAGTGAAGAACGGAGAGACCGGCCTTGTGGCGAGTCCCGACCCGGAGGAGTACGCGAAGGCGCTCGCGCTGATGATGACGGACGGCGACATGAGGCGCAGGCTCGGCGCGAGCGCTCGCGAGCGCTGCGCGGCCGAGTATTCGAAGGAGCGCATCCTGCGCGAATGGGAGCAGTTCCTCGGCATGCTGCGAAGTCCTTGAGCCCTTGAACTTTTGAACTTTCATACCATGAACATCATTGAAACATCGATTCCCGGCGTGAAGATAATCGAGCCCCAGGTCTTCGGGGACGCGCGCGGATGGTTCGTCGAGCAGTACAACGCGGAGCGCTACAAGGCCGCCGGCATTTGCGCGGACTTCGTGCAGGACAACGAGTCGTTCTCGTCGAAGGGCGTGGTGCGCGGTCTCCACTGGCAGGCCGCTCCGCACACGCAGGCGAAGCTCGTGCGGGTTATAAGGGGCGCGGTGTGGGACGTTGCAGTCGACATAAGAAGGGGCTCTCCGACGTTCGGACGCCATGTCGCGGTGACGCTTACGGCGGAGAACAGGCGCCAGTTCTTCATCCCGCGCGGCTTCGCGCACGGCTTCATCGTGCTTGAGGACGACACGCTCTTCAGCTACAAGTGCGACAACCTATACTGTCCGTCCGCGGACCGCGGCATGCTCTTCAGCGACCCCGCGCTCGGGATCGAGTGGCCCGACCTCGGA
>JAFPDR010000111.1 GCA_017389885.1 Kiritimatiellia bacterium | reverse complement strand
TCTCCCGTCGCGAACCACTCGCCGTCGAACGCCTCCTTGGTCGCCTTGTCGTTGTGGAAGTAGCCCTTCATGACGATCGGACCCTTGACCTGCAGCTCTCCGACGCCCGCCTCGTTCTTGTCCGCAAGCCTCACCTCGACGCCCTCGCAGGGCTTGCCGATGGTGCCGATCTTGGCGCAGTCCGAGCTCGTCACAGAGACGACAGGGGCGCACTCGGTGAGTCCGTACCCCTCGACGAAGTTGACGTGGAGCTTCCTGAAGCACTCGAGGACGTGCTTGGGGCACGGCGCGCCGCCGGTGATCATGTAGCGCAGCCTCCCGCCGAGCTTGAGGAGCACCATGTGCATCACCGGGCCCCTTATGCCGATCGCCAGCAGAGCGCGCGCGATCTTCGAGGACTGCAGCCCCTCCTGTATCTTGTCGTAGAGCTTCTCGCAGAGGAGCGGCACCGCGCAGAGGACGGACGGCTTCAGGAGCTTCATGTCGCGGGCGACGGTCCTGAGGGACTCGACGAACTGCATCTCGCAGCCGACGTAGAGCGGACCGAGGAAGTTCGCCGTGAAGCTGAACGCGTGGAAGAGCGGCAGCACCGTGAAGAAGCTGTCGTCTTCGCCGACTTCCGCGTGGAACGTCTTGAACGCGCCGTCGATGTCAGCCACGAAGTTGCTGTGCGTGAGCATCGCGCCCTTCGGCTTGCCGGTCGTGCCGGACGTGTAGATGATCGACGCGACGTCGTCTTCCTTCGCCACGTTCGCGTCGTACCACGCGCCGCCGCCTGAGACGCGGAGCTTGTCGAACCCGACGACCTGGGCCTTCCCGATGGACTGCCCCTCGTTGATGACTCCGTCGACGCACACAACGCCGCGCAGCTTCGGAAGCCTCGGAGCGATGTTCATCATCATCTTGAGGTGATGGACGTCGGTCGTCACCACGACCGCCTCGGAGTCCGCGAGGATGTACTCAACCTCCGCGTCGTGCAGCTTCGGGTCGAGGGGCACCACCGAGACCCCGGCGCCCGACTGGGCGAGGTACGCCTCGAGCCAGGTGGGCGAGTTGCCGAGGATGATGGCGGCGTTTTCCTCGCGCGGCCTGAGGCCGAAGCGCGTGCCGTAGCCTTCGGCCACGTCGCGCACGCGCGCGAGGTATTCGCGCCACGTGCGGTGCATCCACGTCTTGTTCTCGCACCACGTAAGCGCATTGCGTTCCGGCCTTTCGGCGACGTTCTTTTCGAGCAGTCCGCGAATTGTCATGTCTGAAATTCCCTGTTGTCCGTGAGACATTATACCATAATCTGTCGCAATTGGGGGCGACGCGGCACACGTACGGAAGAATTTCCGCGGCTCTCAGCGCGTGTTGAGCGCGCGGAGGGTGTAGCCGAGGGACTCGATCAGGTTCCTGGACTCGATCTGGTCGATGAACCCGTCGGAGAGGAACTTGGAGAGCTTGTCGATCATCGACTTGAACTCGTCGCCGCTCTGGTGCTCCTCGAGCCAGCGCTTCACCACCCTCGCCTCCGTCGTGTCCATGCGGGAGTCCTGCAGTATGCCCTTGGTGAGCAGCCACAGCTCGTCGTGCAGTTCGGTCTTAGTCATCATTTTCGGTATCCTTTCCTTGCGCCGTTATGAAGTCGCGTTTACAGTCCGCCCATGATCAGCGAGCCGAACGTGGAGATCGGCGTCGTGTCGCGGTAGTTGTCGAGGACCTGGCGGACGTCCTTGATGAGGCCCTGGAGCTCGTCGTACATCGCGGCGTCGGTCGTGAGCTTCCCGAGCGTCCCCTCGCCGTTCTTGAGCTTCTCCGAGACCTCCGTCAGGTTCGCGACGAGGTCCTTCGCGCCGTCCATTATCTCGGCGACGTCCTTGTCCATGTTCTCCGGGAGCTTCACCTGCTCGCACGCCTTCTTGAAGGCGGCGACGGACTCCTTGAGGTCGTCGTAGAGCGACGCGTCGGAGGATAGGAGCTTCCCTACGGTTCCCTCGCCGGCCTTGAGGCGGTCCGATATCTCCGCGGCGTTCGCGAGCGTGCGCCGCGCGTCCGCGACCGCGTTCGTGGCGTCCGCGTAGAAGGAGTTGTCCTGCGAAAGGAGCTTTCCGAGCGTGCCCTCGCCCTCCTCGAGGCGGCGGGCGATCTCCTTCGCGGACGCGCTCGCGGCCTCGATGTTGGTGATGATCGTCTTGATGTGCTCGCTGCTCGTGAGCTCGTTCAGGTTCTTCGCGATGCGCGAGACGTCCTGCATCCAGTCCGTCGGCGTCTCGCCGCGCAGGATCCCCTCCGTGAGCGGGACTATCTCCCCTTCGCCCTCCTCGATCTTGAGGAACTGCCCGCCGAGCATGGACAGGCTGCACACGGCGATGGTGTAGCTTTCGCGCAGCACGACGGACTCGTCGATCTCGAGCCTCACGATGAGGTTCGACGGCGTCAGGTCGATCCCCTCGACTCCGCCTACCTTCGTGCCGCGGTACATCACGCTGTCGTGGTCCTTGAGACCTCCGACGGAAGTGAACGCCACCTTCGCGATCACCTTCTGCCGCCCCTTGAGGACGTCCACCCCGGAGATCACGATGGTGAAGTACACCAGGAGCGCCAGCACCGCGATCATGAAGAGCCCCACGATCGCCTCGGAAAACGCGTCGCTTCTCTTTCTTCTGCTCATGTCGTTTCGCCTTTCATGGCCGCGAGGAACTCCCTCACGTCCGGTTTTTCGGATTTCACGAACTCCTCCGGAGTCGAACACTCGACGGCCTTCCCGCCCTTAAGGAGCAGGATGTGGTCGGCGATCGCGAGCGCGCCCTGGAGGTCGTGAGTGACGACGACCGAGGTGATGCCGAGCTCGCGGTTCAGCTTGCGGATAAGCCTGTTGATTGTCACCGAGGTGACGGGGTCGAGCCCGGAAGTCGGCTCATCGTACAGGACGATGTCCGACTCCCTCACGATCGCGCGGGCGAGTCCGGCGCGCTTCTGCATGCCGCCCGAGATCTCCGCCGGATACTTGTCCGCGGCCGGCACGAGCTCGACGGCCCTGAGCGCGCGCCTGACGCGCACCGCTATCTCGCGGTCGCCGAGCTTCGTGCACTCCTCGAGCGGAAGCGCCACGTTCTCCGCGACCGTCATCCACGCGAGGAGCGCCCCGCCCTGGAAGAGGTATCCGATCCTGTCGCGCACCTTCACGAGCTCGGAGTCGCTGCACGCCGCGACGTCGACGCCGTCCACCAGAACCTGTCCGGAGGTCGGGGTGAGCAGGCGGACGAGGTGCTTGAGCGTGACGGACTTGCCGGTTCCGGACGGACCGACCACGCAGAGCACTTCGCCCTTCTCGACGCCGAACGTGACCCCGTCCAGGACGGGCACCCCGTTGAACTTCTTCACGACGTCTCTGAACTCTATCAGCTTGCCCACTACAACTTTCAACTTTCAACTTTAAACTTTAAACTTTCAACCTACCTGTAGAACACCCTCGTCACCATGTACCCGAGCATCAGTATCAGCAGGAAGTTCACGATCACGCTGCGCTGCGTGGAGCGTCCGACTCCCGTCGCGCCCAAGGTCGTGCTGAAGCCCTGCGACACCGATATCGTGCCGATGACCATTCCGAAGATGCCGGCCTTGAAGAGCCCGACGAAGAGGTCCTTCGTCTCCGCAATCGAAAGCGCGCTGGACATGTACTGCCTGAAGTCGACGCTGAGCTGCGTGGACCCGACGATGCCTCCGCCGAGCGTCCCGATGACGGAGCAGTAGAACGCGAGTATCGGCGCCATCACGATGAGCGCGAGCATGCGCGGGGCGGCGAGGAAGCGTATTGGCGAGATGGACATTATCTCGAGCGCCGCGACCTCGTCGTTGACGGTCATCGTCCCGAGCTCCGCGGCGATCGCCGAGCCGACGCACGCCGCGAGGCTTATTCCGCACGCGAACGGACCCATCTCCCTGAGCAGGGTGAGCATCACCGCCGCGCCGAGGTATATCTCCTGGTTGAAGCGCCTCAGCTCGAGCCCGACCTGCAGCGCGAGGATCATCCCGATGAAGAGCGAGACGACCGTTATGACGGGAAGCGTGCGGATTCCGGTGACGTAGAGCTGCGTCGCGAAGTCGGCGCGTCCGGACCTGCGGCACAGCACGGACGGGAACGCCGCGACGGACAGGAAGAGAATGCGCGCCGCCCATCCGAGCGACGCGAGGAACTTGGCCAGATAGCGGAACGCGCCCTGCGCACGGGTGCGCGGGGCGTCGTCCCACAACGGCTCTCGCACTATCGTCATTCGGCCTTCGCGGGTTCGGTCTTGGCCTCTTCGGCCTTGGGTGTCTCCGCCTTGGGCTCCTCGGCCTTCGGGGCTTCCTCGGCCTTCGCCTCCTCCTTCTTGGCGGCCTCGCCCTCAATCTGCTTCTGCGCGGCGTCCGCGGCGTCGAAGAGCGAGCGCTCCTCGCGCTTCTCGTAGCGCTTGACGAGGTCGATCGTCGTCTCGATGCGCGACTTCGCGATCTCGTCGTCCGCAGCGGCCGCCTTCAGCGCCTCGAGCGCCTCGAGCGCCTTGTCGCGGTTTCCGGCCTGCGCGGCGCAGCGCGCGGAGCCGAGCTTCGCGGTGAGCGCGAGGTAGCTCTTCTCGTTCGCGGCGGCGAACGCGTCGTACGCCTCCGCGGCCTCGTCGAACTTGCCGAGTCCCTCGAGGCACTGCGCCTTGCCGACCGCCGGGACGTCGGCGAATCCGTCGGGGGCCTTGCCGTCGAGCTCGTTGTAGATGTCGAGCGCGCTCTCGTAGCTGCCCGCGTCGAAGTAGCTCTTCGCGAGGCGCAGGCGGAGGATTCCGCCGGACTTCGACGAGCCGAACTTCGCGACGGCGTCCTCGAGTTCGTCGGTCGTGTACGCCGTGGAGACGATCTCCGACGCGGCGGCGCGCTTGTCGGCGACGTATTTCCTGACGCCGTAGTATCCGGCGACTATGATGCCGGCTGCGAGGAACCAGGGAAGCGTCGACTTGAGTTCCTGGATGAGCTGTTCGAGTTCTTCGTTCATTTGCTGTTGCCTTTCTCTTCGTAGAGGTCGGACCATTCGTTTAGTATGGATTCGTCTGCCCCGAGCGCGCGGCTTACTATCCTGTTGTAGTCGAGCGCGTCGAGGAAATCCTTGTTGTACACGAAGCGGGCCTTGCCGCGCTTCGGGGAGGCCGCGAGCCTCTTGCGGCTCTCCATGAGCAGCACGGCCGTGAAGTACGTCGCCTTCGGTATCTTGAGCCGCTCCATCATCTGCTGCATGATGCGCCGCCCCGCGCCGTCCTTCCCGTCCTCCTCGAGCATCGTCGTCATGAGGACGGCGGCGCGGAGTCCGTTGGAGACCTCGAAGCCCTTCTCGGACATCATGAGCTCGTACTTGTCAAGGGAGGCGAGGTACTTCCACGCGAGGCACTTCTTCCCGCCCGCGCGGTCGATGTGCGCGGAGAGGTCCGGCAGGAGGTCGGCGAGAAGCCCGGTCTCCCACATGAGCCTGAACGCCTCCGCGCTCTTTCCGTACGGGAAGAGGCGGAACACCTCCTCGCACACGCGCGGAACGGCGGCGGTGAGGATGCAGGAGTGGTACTTCTTCATCGCGGCGAGCGTCTTGCGCTCGATCGTGAAGCCGAGGCGGGAGGCGAACTTGACGGCGCGCATCATGCGCACCGGATCCTCCTGGAACCGTATCTCGGGGTCGCCGATGGCGCGTATGACCTTCTTCTCGATGTCCTTCATGCCGCCGACCCAGTCGATGACGCTGAAGTCCTTGATGTCGTAGAAGAGTCCGTTGACCGTGAAGTCGCGCCTGTAGGCGTCCGTCTCGGGAGTGCCGAAGGTGTTGTCCTCGAGCGGACCCTCCGCGGCGTGCTCGATTATCTCGCCGACCGACTGGGAGTTCTGGCGGAAGGTCGCGGTCTCGATCACCTTCTCGCCGAACCTGACGTGCGCGAGGCGGAAGCGCCGCCCGATGAGGAAGCAGTTGCGGAACGCGCGCTTCACCTCGTTCGGCTTCGCCGAAGTGCCGACGTCGAAGTCCTTGGGCTTGCGGCCCATCAGCAGGTCGCGAACGCCGCCGCCTACGAGATACGCCGTGTAGCCGAGCGAGGAGAGGCGGTAGAGGACCTTGAGCGCGTCAGGATCGATGTTTTTGCGCGAAACGCAGTGGTCCGCCCGCTTGTACACGGTCGGCTTCCTGGTTTTCTTCTTCAAAAAATCGAACATTAGGGTATATTATACCATAATCGGGGCTTGGATGGGGGCGGGAAAATTGACCAAATCCAAAGTCGCCCGAGACCCCAAGGAGGTGGAGCTTCCAGCTCCGCCGCACCGGCGCGGCAAGATGCCGCACCTCCTTGTGCCTGCGGACTGCGCAACGACGCCCCCTATCTCCCCTCCTTCAGCCTCTCCAAGGAGCGGCGAGACGTC
>JAFPDR010000110.1 GCA_017389885.1 Kiritimatiellia bacterium | reverse complement strand
GGTCGACGTGCGCGATGATGCAGAAGTTGCGTATGCTGTCTAATGTCACTTGAGCTTGGCTTCCGTTGCCTTGATCTTGTCCCACGCCTTGTTGTAGAGCTCGTTGACCGCCGGGTCGTCGAAGCCCTTGAGCACCTGTCCGTTCGAGAGCTTGTCGGGCGAGAGGACGATGAGGTTGCGGTAGTCCTCCTCGAGGAGGTCGATTCCGGGCTTGACCGGGTTGGGCCCGCAGAGGTAGTCCATGTTGACGGCAGCGACCTCGCCGGAGTAGATGTAGTTGATGAAGGCGTACGCGAGGTCCTTGCGGCGAGAGTCCTTCGCGACGACCATCTCGTCGAACGCGATGGTGAAGCCCTCCTTCGGAAGCGCGAAGCCGATGTCGTCGCGCGGGATCATCCCCTCGTCCTCGTCACCGACGATGACCTGCGTCGCGTCCGTCGAGTAGCCGTGTCCGATCCACGTCGAGCCGCCTGCGACCTCGGTCTTGTAGCTCTCGGCGTCGAACTTGCGGGAGTTGGCCTTCCACTTGAGCACCTGCTCGACTGCGGCGTCGATCTCGGCGGGATTTGTCGAGTTGATGGAATAGCCGAGCGACATGAGGCCCGCGCCGATGACCTCGCGGATGTCGTCGAGCAGCGTGACGCGCCCCTTGAGCGCCGTGTTCTCGAGTATCTTCCAGGTCTCGACGTCGGCGCCTTCAGGGATCTTGTCCTTGGCGTACATGAACCCGGTGTAGGTGACGGTGTACGGAACGCTGTACGCGAACTCGGGATCGATGATCTGCGAGGCGAAGGACTTGTCGAAGTTGGCCTTGACGTTCGGACACTTCGCGTGGTCGATCTTCTCGATCATGCCCTCCTTCGCCATCAGCGCGACCTGGTAGGAGCTGGGCGTGATGATGTCGTAGCCCGTGCCGCCCGCCTTGAGCTTGGCGTACATCGCCTCGTTGGACTCGAACGTGTCGATCACCACCTTGACTCCAAGCGCCTTCTCGAACCCCGCCTGGACGTCGGGCGAGAGGTAGTCGGACCATGTGTAGATGTGCAGCTCGCCGCCGTCCTTGCCGCTCTCGGGAAGCTTGTATCCGCTCGCCTCCGCGGCCTCGAGCGCCTGCGGCGAGAGGTCGGTCTCGTCTTCTTCCGCCGCCGGCTGGCACCCTGCGAAAACCGCCGCCGCAGCCGCGACAGCAGAGAGTTTCGTCATCTTCGTCATTCGCTTTTTCCTTCCTTGCTTTAAGTCCGCGGCACATCCGCCGCTTCTGGTGGATATTATACCATATTCCGCAATGCGCCATCATGACATGGCGCATTTTTAAAACGGAGCGAAAATCCGGGATGGCGCTACGGAGAGACGGGACGCCGCGCCGCTCCTGTGTCGCTTTTGGGATTGGTTTCGGAAGATGATCTGCGGCGCTCGTCGAGGATGCGCTGCAGCCTCTTCAGCTCGGCCTCCCTCGGCCCCCTTCGCTCATAGGTTCCATCAGCCATTCGACACCTCAATCACATTTTCAATACAACGTTATGGACATTCGACACTCGACATCCGACATCGTTTAACCTTCAACCTTCAACTTTCAACCTTCAACGATTGACGAGATAAACCACTCCGACCGCTATTCTCTCGATGTACATCGCGGCGGCGAGGATGGGATGCCTTAGGAGCCGCTTCCACTTTCCGTTCTCGATGAAAACGCCGACGAAGCGGTACCACGGAGAGAACTGCCTCCTGACAGCCGGATGCCCCTTCCACTTCTCCTGATACGCCGCGAAGCTCTTCGTGTAGTACGCCTTCTTCTCGAGCATTCTCCTGAAGGTGAGCTTCTTCTCGTTGTGGATCAGATTGTGCGACATCACCGCGCACTTCGCGCCCGTCTCGAGAACCCTTATGTCGAGCTCCCAGTCCTCGGGCCCCGCAATGAGGTTCTCGTCGTATCCGCCGGTCTTCTCGAGGACGCGACGCGAGAAGAGCCTCAGCGCGTCGATGCACGTTCCGTCGTAGAAGGACCGCTCGAAGTTGCGCGCCTTCACGCGGATTCCGCTTCCGGTCCTGACCTCGGGGATCCAGTACGCGTCCAACGAGTCCGGCGAAGACGCTATCGCGAGCATCTCCTCGACCGTCTCGCGCGGAAGAATCATGTCCGCGTCGAGAACCACGACCCACTGCGCGGACGCGGCGCGCCATCCGAAGTTGCGCTGCGCGCTCCTCTCCGGACCCTTGTCGAACACCTTCGCGCCAAGCGACTCGGCTATCGCCTTCGTATCGTCATCGGATGCATTGTCGACGACGATGACCTCCACCCTGTCCCTGAACCCGTCGAACGCATGCACGCAGTTCGCGATGTTCGCGGACTCGTTGCGCGTCGTTATGACGGCGGAGAGTAGCATGATTAATGATGAATTATGAATTGGAAGGCGTGTCGCCTGTCGGCTGTGCATTGCCCGTGGCAACAGTCTCAGCCGCGGCAACGTTCTCGGCGGGGGCCTCGGGCGCAGGCTTCGGCGGCTCCTTCGCCGCTTCGAAGCGCGTCGGGTTCTTCGCCATGAACTCCCACGCAAACGCCTTGTACGACTCGGCGCCCTTGGAGCGCGGGTCGAGGAACACGACAGGCGTTCCCATCGAGGGCGCCTCGGAAACACGCACGTTGCGCGGAATAAGCGTCTCGTAGACCTTGTCGTCGAAGTGTCCGCGCACCTCCGCGATGACGTCCTGCGTGAGCTTCGCCTGCGAGTTGACCATCGTGAAGACGATGCCGTTGAGCTCGAGGTTCGGATTCGCCGACGCGCGGATGCGGTCGATCGAACCGGTGATCAGCGCAAGTCCGTCCATGGCGAGGAACTCTGCCTGGATCGGAATCAGCACGCCGTCCGCAGACACGAGCGCGCTCGTCATGACGATGCCGAGCGACGGAGGGCAGTCGATTATGATGTAGTCGAACGCGCCGGACTCCTTCACGGGCGCAAGCGCGGAGCGGATCATGTCCAGCCTGTCCTCGCGCATGGAGAACTCGAGCTCCGCGCCTGCGAGGTCGACTTCGGACGGAATGACGTTCAGGTTGTTCCACTTTGTCGGCTGTATCACGTCCGCGATCTGCTTCTCGCCGAGAAGGACCGGATACATGGAAACGCCCGGCGTCTTCTCGAGTCCGAGCCCGAGCGTCGCATGAGCCTGCGGATCGAGGTCCACCACGAGCACCGCCCTCTTGCGCGCCGAAAGCGCCGCGGCGAGGTTGACCACCGTCGTCGTCTTGCCGACTCCGCCCTTCTGGTTTGCTATCGCTATTACCTTTGTCCTTCTTTCCATTTTATGCCCTTCCTTCATGATTCTCAAAACAGCTTGCCCTTTTCTCCGAGCTCGCGGATGTTCTTGCCCGCGCTCCGCTCGACCTCGCGCCGCCACAGCTCCACGAGAGCGACGTCCCACGGATCGTCCACGCCCTGCAGCACCGCGGCGAATGAGTCGCGCGAGGCGATGACCTCCGCCTTGACGCGCTCCGTCACCGCCGCGAGGGAGTCCGTCACTATCTGCTCCGAGAAGTGGTCCGTCTTGAGGCAGTATCCGTACCTCAGGATTCGCAGGTTCTCCTCGTTCGCCTTGAGCCACTCGACGTACGCCTTCGCCTCGTCGCTGAAGCCCTCGGTCGTTACTTCGGAGAATGACGGGGCGATCACGAGCGGCTGGTGCGCCTCGAGGCGTCCTTCGCGGATCCTGATCTTCCCCGGATAGTCGTCCAGCTCGGAGACGAGATGGTAGTTGACGAGCGTGTTGCCGAACGTCTCCAGCTCGTGCGACGGCTGGATCAGTATCCGCACCATGCGCGCCGCGTACCAGCGGTCGTATTCGGGATTAGAACTCATGTGAACTCCTTCTCGAAGTCTATCTCCGACATGTTGCGGACGCGCCACGTCTCGCCCGTGAAGCGCTGCTTGACGAGCGTCGAGCGGTCGAGTGCGACGACCTTCATCCCCGCCGCGACGCCGGACGCGACTCCGACTTCGGAATCCTCCACGACAACGCAGCGCGCAGGGTCGACGCCGAGCAGCCCGGCCGCGCGGAGGAATCCGCTGGGGCTGGGCTTCCCGGCCTCGTATTCGCCCGCGCCGAGCACGAGCGAGACGCAGTCGTCGATTCCGCACATCTTCGCCGCATCGACGACGTCGTTGTGCGGCGAGCCGGACACAATCGCGCATGGCGCGACGGACGCGGCGCGGCGGAAGAAGGCGATCGTGCCCTCGATGCGCATCGACGACGGATTCGCCGCGTAGGCGTCGTAGAACACGCGGAGCTCGCGCGCGTCGTCCATGGGATTGCTGTCGCCGATCACGGGGAACCGCT
>JAFPDR010000109.1 GCA_017389885.1 Kiritimatiellia bacterium | reverse complement strand
TTGCTCACGTGTTCCTCCCCAATCCGCCACTCTCACCAGGAAGTATTGCTACCTCCCGGATCCCGTTCGACTTGCATGCCTAATCCACGCTACCAGCGTTCGTTCTGAGCCAGAATCAAACTCTCAGAAAAAGAATTTGAGTTTAAGCTCCACACAAACATTTACTGTTCCGTGTCTCTTTCAAAGACACGTCTTATCAAGCACCTCTTGTCAAAGAACGATGTCCTCCCCCATTGGGGCGAACGAGTGAAAATTATATCACAAATTCTGGTCTGTGCGCAAGGGGGTAAATGAAGATTTTTTAAAAAAATTTATAAGCGATAGAAATGGCAAAATAACTCGCATTTATATGCTTTTATAATCGGCGGATTTTGAGCATCGGTCGTCGAATGCGGTCCGCGGCTGTCGATTGGCCTCTATTTTCCGGCGAGACGGGACGTCTCGCCGCTCCTTGCGGGCTTCTTGGCGCTTCCCTTGAGCTGGAGACCCCCTCTGCACTCCTTATAAATGGCGGACATCAGATTTTTTCGGCGAGCCATTGACTTTTGGACCCGAAAAACGATATAATTTCCCCTAATACATTTGGAGGAAAGAAATGTCTGAAGACCTGCAGAGTCTCTTGGAGAAGATAAACCGAGAGGGAGTGGAAAAGGCGAAGTCCGAGGCGGAGAAGATCGTGTCGGAGGCCAAGGCCTCAGCCGCCGCGATCGTTAAGGCCGCGAACGACGAGGCCGCGAAGGCGAAGGCCGATGCGCAGAAGGCATCGGAGGACTACGCCGCGCGCGCCGCGGAGACGGTCCGCCAGGTGGAGCGCGACACGGTCCGCAAAATCGGCGACTCCGTGACCGCCCTTCTCGAAAAGCTCCTCGCGAAGGACGTGGACCGCGCGCTTGCGGACGAGAAGACGGTCGTCTCGCTCGTCGCGGAGGCGGTCAAGGGACTCGTCGGTCCGGCGGAAGTCGCGGTCGATCCCAAGCTCGCCGCGGCGCTCAAGGCGCAGCTCGCGGCGCAGTCGAACATCACCGTCGTTACGGACGAAAGACTCGGCACGGGCTTCTCCGTGAAGACCGAGGGCGGACGGGTCGAGCACGCCTTCACAGGCGACGCGATCGCATCCGAACTCGCGCGCCGACTCCGCCCCGACCTCGCGAAGCTGCTGAAGTAGTCCAATGTCAGTCGACTACATAGTCTCAAGCCTCCCCGCGCTGCAGTTCGACGCGCCCGCGCCGATCGAGTGGGAGAAGTTCGTCGAGGCCTGCGGCGGGAAAGTCCCCGAATGCGACAAGTGGCGCGACCTCGAGACGCAGCTGCGCAACGCCGTGGCGGAGGCGCGCGGAGGCGCGAAGTACGCCCGCCCCGCGGCAGGCTGCTCGCTCTACTGGCGCGGCAGAATCGCCGCGTGCTTCCAGGAGAAGGACGTCGCGCAGCGCGACAGGCTTCTGGACAAGGTGTGGTGGGACGCGGCGGAGGAGCTCACCCCTCCCGCCTCGCCGCTCGGACGCGGCGCGCTCGCCACATACGCCGTGCGGCTCAGGATCGCCATCAAGCGCTCCGCCATCTCCAAGGAAAGAGGCGGCGCGGCGTTCGACGCCATCACCGCCGGCACAAAAGTCGAATTCCCCAATTCATAATTCATCATCAACAATTCATCATCCCCCATGACAACCACAGGTAAGATCGTAGCCGTAAACGGCAACATGATAACGGTCGCATTCGACGGAGCCGTCGCGCAGAACGAGGTCGGATACGCGATTTGCGGAGACAAGAAGCTCATGGCGGAAATCGTCCGCGTGCGCGGCACAAGGTGCGACATGCAGGTGTTCGACGCGACGACGGACCTCATGGTCGACGACCGCGTCGAGTTCACCGGAGAGCTGCTCGCAGCCGAGCTCGGTCCCGGAATGCTCGCGCAGGTGTACGACGGACTGCAGAATCCGCTCGCGGACCTCGCGAAGGAGGCCGCCAAGATATCGAGGGACGCGGAGTTCTTCCTCCAGCGCGGGATGTACCTCCCGGGACTTCCCCGCGACAGGAAGTGGGACTGGCATCCGACGGCCAAGATCGGCGACCGCGTCATGGCGGGCGACTTCCTCGGATGGGTGACGGAGGGGATATTCGACGAGAAGACGATGCCGGGGCACAAGATCATGGTCCCCTTCGCGCTGCGCGGCGTCTACACAGTCAAGTCCCTCGCGCCAGCGGGGGACTACACCGTGACCGACACGATCGCAACGCTGTCCGACGCATCCGGACAGGACATCCCCGTCCAGATGATGCAGCGCTGGCCGGTGAAGGTTCCGATCAAGTGCTTCACCGAGCGCCTCGAGCCGACCGAGACGCTCGAGACGACCGTCCGCACGATCGACACCTTCTTCCCCGTCGCGGTTGGCGGAACCTACTGCATCCCCGGCCCCTTCGGCGCCGGCAAGACGGTCCTCCAGCAGACGACCGCGCGCTACGCGAAGGTCGACATCGTGATCTCCGCCGCGTGCGGCGAGCGCGCCGGCGAAGTCGTGGAGACGCTGAAGGAGTTCCCCGAGATCGTCGACCCCAAGACGGGCCAGTCGCTAATGAAGCGCACGATCATCATCTGCAACACGTCGTCCATGCCCGTCGCCTCGCGTGAGGCGTCCGTGTACACGGCCGTGACGCTCGCGGAGTACTTCCGCCAGATGGGGCTCAACGTCCTCGTTCTCGCCGACTCCACGTCGCGCTGGGCGCAGGCGATGCGCGAGCTTTCCGGCCGACTCGAGGAGATCCCGGGCGAAGAGGCGTTCCCCGCCTACCTCGAGTCCCGCATCGCGGCCTTCTACGAGCGCGCAGGACGCGTGAAGCTGCGCAGCGGCGCGACGGGATCCGTCACCATCGGCGGCACCGTCTCGCCCGCAGGCGGCAACTTCGACGAGCCCGTGACGCAGGCGACGCTCAAGGTCGTCGGCGGATTCCACGGACTCTCCCGCGCCCGCTCCGACGCGCGCCGCTATCCCGCGATTGACCCGCTCGACTCCTGGAGCCACTACAACTCCGTCATCGAGCAGGACAGGGTCGAGAAGGCACGCGCGATCCTCCGCAAGGGCAACGAGATCGGACAGATGATGAAGGTCGTCGGCGAGGAGGGAACGAGCCTCGAGG
>JAFPDR010000108.1 GCA_017389885.1 Kiritimatiellia bacterium | reverse complement strand
CGAACCTGCGGCAAGGGCAAGGCCATCGGGGCGTAGGCTCGATGCCTGCGCCAAGAGAAAGAACGGGCGCGCCCGATGGAGCGCCCTTGGAACGTTGCACAAACGCATCAAAACGCGCCACGACCGCTCGGATTGGCTGCTGCGCTGCTGGTTGTTGGTTGCTGAGACACTTCCAACGCATTAAAAACGATTCAGGGGCCCCAAAGGGGAAGAATCGGCTTTTAATGCGTTGGCCGTACACTATCGCACGTCGACGCGGCGGCAGCTCTGCTCGTCGTATACGACGGCGGGCGTGACGCCCGCGGACGGACGGTATTCGCTGCCGTAGACCTTCACGTCCCGCGCGTTCGCGAAGTAGAGCTGCGCGCGGTAGGGAAGCTCGCGCCGCCGCGGCACCGGATCGTCGAAGACGTTGCCGAGGAACGTCACGTTCTGCGCGCTCGTGACGTACGCCGCCACGCCGCAGGAGTTGCGGAACGTGTTGCCCTCGAAGAGGATGTCGCGGATGATCGGATAGTCCGTCACGTCCTCCGACGGGTCGCGCTTCAGGTAGATGCCGGCGTAGATCGTCCGCTCGCGGTGGAGCGAATTCGAGCCCGACGGATTCTGCTCCGCGAACAGGTTGCCCCGTATCACGACGTTCGTGACCCCGTACCCCTCGCTCCACGCGTTGAGCGTGTAGCCCGTCTCGATCTTGATCGCGCCCATCTCCTGGTGGCGGAACACGTTGTTCTCGACCGTCACGTCGCGCGCGAGGATGAGCAGCCCGCGCGCGCGGTTGTCGTGGAAGAGACAGTCGCGCACTATGACGTTGTGCGTGTCGTACGTCCTGTCGAACATCACGAAGCCCTCGTCCTTCACAGCAGGGATCTCCTCCTCGAAGGTGATGTCGTATACGCCCTGCGACGCGTCCACCGCCTTGTCCGAAACGACCGTGCCGACGAAGCCGGACGGCGAATAGTCGCCGTGGCGCAGCTCCACCTTCGTGCCCTTCGCGAGGTTCCCGTAGGACCGCGCGTTCTGCGTGCGGACCGTCCTCGGACCATGCGCGCGCGCGAAGCCGGAGCAGTCGTGCATGTTGAAGATGTCGTCTCCGCCGAGCGAGAACTCGCAGTGGTCGAGCTTGATGAACCCGCGGCTCTGGGCGACGTGCAGATGGTCCGCCGTGCAGGTGATGACGCGCCGCGGGTCGTCCTTCGGCGCCACGATGTCGACATGGTCGAAGAGCGTGTGGTGCTGCGTGCCGTGCATGACGAACGCATGGCCCGGCGTCGACAGTATCTTCACGTTCTCGAGGCGAAGGTGCTCGTTCGAGTCCATGGAGATTCCGTTCATCTGGTAGTAGTAGTGCTGAAGCCGGTAGAGCTCGCCCGCCCTGAGTCCGCTCGGATCGACCCTCAGCCGCGCGATGTTCGGGCCGAGCCATTCCCCGGGAAACGGGGAGAGTTCGCCCCAGAAGCGCGCAAGGCCCTTCGTGGACATCCCCTCGACGCCGACGGACCGCGTCGCGGGGTCGAACGGCGAGAGCACGAGGAACGCCGCCTTCCTGTCCGGGAATTCCGCGTAGTCGCGGAAGCAGAGGTCCACGAACCCCTTCCCGACCGCCTTCACCTCGACGACGCTCGCGAGCGGGGACTTCCCCCAGTCCCAGTCGACGGAGAAGTTCATGAGCCGCGTGCGCACGCAGCGCCGGAGGTGGATGAACGGACCGCGCGTGCGGCTCGACACGAACCGCGCGCCGCGTCCGTCGAAGGTGAAGTCGGCGAATCCGTCGAGCACGAGAGACTCCGCGCCGCCCATGCGGTAGTCTCCGGGCGCGAGCGTCAGCTTCGCTGCTCCGCGCGACTTGGCGGCGGCGAGCGCATTCCGGAGCGCCGGCGCGTTGTCGGGGTTCGCGGGGCTTGCGCCGAATTCCGCGGCGTCGAGCGCGAGCGAGCCCTTCGGACGCGGCAGGTCCACGTCGAATTCGCGCGCGCCGGAGGGGAGCCCCGCGGGACGCTCAACGGACGCTGCGCTTGGCGTGCGCGCCACGAGCCGTAGCGGCTCGCGCTCGACGATGGAGATGTCCGAGACCTCCGCCTTTATGCGGTTGTGCGAATGGAACTGCAGACGGTAGTCCGGCTCGGGTCCGGTCGTGAACCTCATTCGGCAGTCCTGCCACGCCCCGTCCGTCGGATGCACCGGCAGGTCCCCTGCGTCCTTCTCCGCGCCGCCCGTCGACTCGGGGCGGATGATCGCGTAGAGATAGGAGTCCGGCGCAAGGCCCTCGACCCGGGCGCGGAAGGTGATTTCGTAGCGCATGTTCGGCTTGAGGACGGTTTCGCGCGGCGTCATCGCGTACCGCGCCCATTCGAATGCGCGCTCCTTCGAGCTGTCCAACCGCAGGACACCGTCCGCGCCCATTGAGGAGTTCCACAGCGTCCTGACCGGCACGGCCGAGGCAAGACAGAGAAATGCGAGGGATAGTATCGCGTTCATCGCTTTTACCTATGTTTCGGAAAACCGCCGCCAGTACTGGCGGAAGGGGGGGGATTCGAACCCCCGGTGGAGTTGCCCCCACACAACCTTTCCAAGGTTGCACCATCGACCACTCGGACACCCTTCCAGTCGTTGTTGTGTCGCCTGCCGTTCGGAACGCTATGGTGCCAGGAGCGGGACTCGAACCCGCACATACTCACGTATAGCAGATTTTGAGTCTGCCGCGGCTGCCATTACGCCACCCTGGCGATGCGCCCTGCCATTGGAGCGGGCGAAGGGAATCGAACCCTCGTAGCCAGCTTGGAAGGCTGGAGCTCTGCCATTGAGCTACGCCCGCTTTTTCAGACGAACGCCGCATAGTATATCATTTTTTTGGTATAATGCGCAAGGGTGAAAGTAAACAGATCCATTCTGCCTTCCGGAAGAATCGGGCTCGCCGTCAGCGGCGGATCCGATTCCGTCGCGCTCGCCTTCCTGCTCACGAAGGGCGGAAAGAAGAAGAACGCAGCGAAAAGATTCGTAGTCCTCCACGTCGACCACGGACTCCGCCCCGAGTCGAAGGAGGAGTACCAGTTCGTGAAGTCGCTCGCGAAGAGGCTCGGCATACCCTTCCGCGGCACGCATGCGAAGGTCGTGCAAAAGAGGGGCGAGTCGGTCGAGATGGCCGCGCGCCGCGTCCGGCTCGCGTTCTTCGCGAAGTCGATGAAGTCGCTGAGGCTCGACGCCGTCGCGACCGGACACCACATGGACGACGTCGCGGAGACCTTCCTCATGAAGCTCCGCCGCGCAACGCTCGCGGGGATACGCGAGACGAGCGAGGTCGCGGGCGTGAAGTTCGTGCGGCCGCTCCTCGGATGCCGCGACGAGGAGCTCAAGGACTACCTAAGG
>JAFPDR010000014.1 GCA_017389885.1 Kiritimatiellia bacterium | reverse complement strand
CCGGCCGCGCCTATCGCGGCGACCTGCACCGTCTCGTTCGCGCGGTACTTCGCCGCGCAGCCGGAGAAAATCATTGGAAAGCCGAACGCGCCGGCGGAGGCCGCGGCGGAGGCGAGGAACTGGCGTCTCGAGGTTTTCATGCCTCTATGATACCAATTATGGACGCGGCTTGCAAGTGGTACATGTTCTATGATCCGTGGACCGCAGTCCAGAACCGGTAGGCGATGAATCCGCAGCAGGCGACCTTCAGCACCACGCCGCACACATAGCCGAGGAGCGCGCCGAAAGCCCCCTTGAGCGACAGGCCGAACGGCTTGCCCGAGACCATTTCGCCCGCAAGCGCCCCGATGAACGGCCCTGCAACGACGCCGATCGGAAGGAAGAAGAGCCCGACGATCGTCCCGATGAAGCAGCCGAGCATCCCTACGCGCGAGCAGTTGAACTTCCTGGCCCCGAGCGCCGGAACGATCCAGTCGAGCACAAGCACCGCCGCCGTCACCAGACCGGCGACGACAAAAGCGGAGACTCCCGGCGACGAGTGGTCGCCCCGCGCAAGGGCGAGGAAAAGCGCCGCGTATGCAATCGGCGGACCCGGCAGCACCGGAAGAAAGCAGCCGACGACCCCGATCGCGATCAGGATCCAGCCAATCCATTCGTATGCAATGTCCATCATATCGCAATCCCGACCCGCGTCATGCCGCATTTCCCCCTCGCCGTCGCAGCCACTATGTCGAGGTACGGCTCCGGCGGCGGACGAGCGACTGGCGCGAGATGAACTCGACCGGAACGGTCACGGCCATGCCCGGCGCGCCCGGCTTCGCGATGCGCGCGACGAGCGCCTTCACCGCCTCGCGGCCCATCGCCATGAAGTCCTGCCTCACCGTCGTGAGCGCGGGAGTCGTCCACTCCGCTATCGGATCGTCGTCGTAGCCTACGAGCGACACCTCGTCGGGAACGGACACCCCGCACTCCGCGAACGCCCTCATCGCGTGGCGCGCTATCGCGTCGCACGAGCAGAAGACTGCAGTCGGACGCTTCCTGAGCTTCGCGATGCGGCCTACGACGGCGCGCACCTCGGTCTCCCAGTCGCCGAGACGGTCCTCTCCCTTCACGTCGTACTTGAGCGGCTTCTCGCCTGTCAGCTTTGCCGCGAGTGTGGAGAATCCGTCCCAGCGCTCGCGCACAGTGTCCGCCACGAAGTCGCCGATGAACGCGAGCCTGCTGTGCCCTTCGGCCGCGACGCGCTCCGCGACGAGCCTTCCGCCGAGCACGTTGTCGGCAACGACGCAGGAGGCCTTGACCTTCGACCCGGCGTTCTCGTCGATCACAACGACCGGGAACCCCTTCGCCGCCACGTCGCGAACGGCCTCGTCGAACGCCCTGCCGTGTAGCGAGAACACGATCGCGCCCGTCGCGCCGGACGACGGGAGCGCCGCTATCTCCGCGAGCATGGTCTCCATGTCGCCTCCGGCGTCCTTGAGCTCGAGCGCGGCGCCGATCTTCGTCGCCTCGCGCCTCGCGGCGCTCGCGGCCTTCATCGCGGTGTACCAGAGCAGATTCCCGGCGACGAACCTCCAGCGGCGCGTCACCTCCTCCTGCCGCACGAAGACGCCGACTCCCGCGCGCCGCTCGACAAGCCCCTCCTCCACAAGCTCGTTCACGGCCTTGCGCGCCGTCATGCGGCTGACCCCGCTCTCCTCGGCGATCGCGACCTCCGTGCCAAGGGAATCGCCCGGCGCAAGCGACGCGACCCTCTCCCTCAGGAGATTCGCTATGCGCGCGCTCGGCGACACCCACTTCTTCTTTTCTTTCTTTTCAGTCTTCACGCCGAAAAGATTACCATTTTCCCCCTTCCGAGTCAATAGGGAATTATACATGTAAAAAATCTATGCGAAGAGGCGCAGCGCGAGCACGGACGCGGCGACGGCGGGACGTCGGAGGGAGAGGGGGAAGCGGCGGAGCGCGCTGCGGGCGAAGGGATCGGAGAGGTATTCGCGCAGGAAGCGGAAGCCGTCCCGGCGCGGAAGCCTCCCGCGCACGGTCGCAGCGAGCATCTCGAGCGCCGAGAGGACGCAGGTCGCCTCGAAGAGCGGACCGAGCGATCCCCCCTCCCTCTCGTCGAGCTCGCGGCGCTTCGCGAGGAGGCGCAGCTTGTTGCGGCAGAGCCGCGCGCCGTCGCGCGGCACGGACCTCATCGCGCCGCTCTCGCGGTCGGTGACTGTGTACAGCCCGCGGTCGACGCACGTCATCGACTTCGCGCGGAGAAGCGCCTCCGACACGAACATCGCGTCCTCGTAGAGCTCTATCGTCTCGTCGAAGCGGATGCCGTCGAGAACCGCGCGGCGAAAGGCCATGCGGCATGCGCTCGCCATCTCGCGGTCGGCGAAAAGAGGCTTCCCCGCATACCACGCGCGCACATCGTCAAATGAATACCCGAAGACGCGCGGCAGATAGCCCGCGCGTATGGCCTCGCCGGACCCGAACCGATAGTCGCCCTTGAGCCGCGAACCCGAGAAAGCGCAGACGCAGATGTCCGCACGGTCCCTGTCGAGCGCCGCGGACATCGCGGAGAAGTAGTCCGGCGCGACCAAGTCGTCAGGGTCGACGAAGAAGAGGAGCCTTCCGCGCGCGAGGTCGAGCGCTGCGTTGCGCGCGGCGGATACGCCGCGGTGCGCGAGAGGGACGACGCGGAGGCGCGGCTCGGACTCCGCGCGTTTCCTTAGAATCGCCAGCGTGTCGTCCGTCGACCCGTCGTCGACGGCAATCGCCTCGGCGCCTTCGGGCAGCGCGGCGAACACGGAATCGAGGCAGCGCGCCAGCCACGGGGATACGTTCCAGCACGGAATGACGACGCTGATCTCGGGAGCCTGCGCGCTCATCTCAGCTTGGCGTCGATCGCCGCCTCCTCGGACCATTCGGCGACGATGCCCTGGTTCGCGGCGACCTTTCCGATCGGGACCTTGAAGAACGCCTCGTAGGTGTTCGTTCCGTTGAGGCCCTTGAGGGAGAACGCGACCTCCTCGCTGCCCTTCGGGACGCGTCCCGTGATCGTCACGGTGTCGCCGCGGTAGAGGTTGCGCAGCAGCCTCGGATACGCCTCGGCCCGCGAGGTCGCGGCGAATATGACGCGGAGGTCGGTAAGCACCGGATCGCGGAATCGCTCGGAGAGGGACTCTATCCCAGAGCCGGCCTTCCAGCGGACGCCGCCGTAGATGAAGCTCTCGCCGCGGTTGCCGTGCGTCAGGACGTCGATGAGCTCGCGGTTCGCGCTCTCCTTGACGCCGTACATGTACACCGAGACGAGTCCGTCGTTGAGGTCGGTGAACTTCGAGAGGATCTGCGCCGTGTCGCTTACGCCCGCGTTCGCGTCGCCGTCGGTCACCACGAGGGCGATGAGCGGACGCTTCGGGTCGCGCGGGAGGGTGAGGACGGAGCGTATCGTGCCGAAGACGTCGGTGCGTCCGTGCGCCGCGAGGTTCGCGAGCCACTTGTCCGCGGCGGCGAAGGAGGTCTGGCTGCACTCCTGCCAGCGGCGGAAGGCGTAGGTGAAGTCGTTGCGGAAGGCGACGAGGTTGAAGCGGTCGCCGGAGTTGAGCGCGCTCCTCAGGATCCCCTTCGCGGCGACGCGGCAGCTCACGAGGCGCTCGGATCCGATCGAGCCCGACGCGTCGATGAGTATCACGACGTCCTTGGGAACGACCTGGAGGTCGGCGCGCGGCGAGACATGCAGCTTGAAGTAGGTCCACTGCGCGTCCTCCGCGCGCTGGGCGGAGAGGTTCACGAACTTCTCGAGCGGCGCCGCGTCCTCTACGTCCATCAGCTCGCGCACCGCCTCCTTCTCCTTCTCGACGATCTTCTCGTCCACCTTATCGTAGACCTCCTGGTCCGGGACGAACTCGGGAACGGCGGCCTTGATCTCCTCCTTCTGCTCCGGACCCTCCGCCGCGATGCTTATCTTCTCCGCGGGCGCGGCGGGGAAGGCCGGCGCCTCGACTACCGGCGCGGGCGCGCCGAAGGCGACGGGCATCGCGAAGGACGAGGCGGCGGCGATCTCGGGCGCGGTGAGCGCGCGGCTCTCGGGCGGAGTGTACTCGACGGTCGGGATAGGATCGGGCGCGAAGCCCTCGTCGAGCCGGATCGGCTTGACGTCGAACTCGTCAGGCGCGACCGGCACCGCGTCCGACTCAGGCGCCTCCGGGGCTGGAACGTCTCCGTCCCAGTGCTTGCGCGCGCTGTCGGGGAGCTGTTCGGTGACCGGCGCCGGTGCGTCCGTCGCCTCTGCCTCCGGCGCCTCGCGCGCGGACATGATGTCCTTGATGCGCTCGATGGCGACTGGGTCGTCGATCGGACGGTAGTCCTCGACGCGCATCGCCTCGCGGTGGCGCTCGCGCAGGGCCGAGCGGTCCACGTGCGTCATGACCTTCGTGCGGGCGAAGAACATGAGCCCGACGTGGATCGCGACCGAGATGACGATCGTGACGAAAACCAGGTCCTGTCCGCGCTCCTTCGTCATTTTGCGGCCTCCGGGTTGGCGGCGAGGATCTTCTCCGCCTCGGCGCATAGCTCCTTGTCGGCGAAGAGCGAGGTGACGACGGTCGCGTACCTGCGCGCGCCCGCCGCGTCGCCGGACGCGGCGGCGTTCTTCGCGAGCGCGACGTATGCCTCTGCGCGGGCGCGCGGGGACTCCGCGTTCAGCTCGACGGCGCGCCTAAGCGACTTGTCGGCGCGCTCGTGCTCGCCGGCCTGGAGCTCGAGCTTGCCGAGCGCGAGCGACGCCTTCGCGAGATCCGCGACGCACGCCTTCTCGTCCATCGCCTTCCTGTAGGACTCGATGGCGAGGGAGAAGTTGCCCGCCTTCTCGGCGAGGGAGCCGAGCATGGCGTATCCGGCCTGGCGCCATTCGGCGGAGTCGGACTTCGCGACGAGCGCATCGGCGCACGTCTTCGCGCCGTCTCCGCCGAGGAGCTTTCCGACGGCGTAGATCTTGGACGCCGTCATGCGCTCGCACGCGCCCTCCGCGACGAGCTTGGCGTAGTCCGCCTTCGCTTCGTCGGCGCGTCCCTCGGAAAGCGCGACGTCCGCGACGAGGAGCCTCGCCTCGCGCTGCTCGTCGAGGGAGAGCCCGAGAGAGAGCGCCTCCTTCAGGAAGCGCGCGCCCTCCGCGGCGTGTCCGAGCTGGATCGCCGAGACGCCGCGCCAGTAGAGGGACTGGGGCCTGCGCTTGGGGTTCTTCCCGGAGGCGAGCGCCTCGGAGAGCGCGAGGTCGCACGCCGACCACTTCTTGGCGCGCGCGTCGGCCATCGCCTTGCGGTAGAGCGCCTCCGCGGCCTCGTCGGTGTTGGGGAACTTCTGCGCCGTCTCGACGTACTGCGCCTCGGCCTCGGCGGTTTTTCCGCACGACTCGTAGGCCCACGCGAGCCTGAGGGAGTCGCCGGGCAGGCCGGAGAGCGCATAGGCGCGCTTTGCGTTCTCGATCACGCCGGAGGCGTTGCCGCCGGACGAGGCGGTGTCGAAGCCCATGCGCGCGAGCGGAAGCTCCGCGTTGGCGCGGTACTTGCCCTGCGGGAAGCGTTCGAGGTAGTCCTTGAGGAGCCTCTTCGCGGTCTCGTTGTCGCCGGTCGCGTACGCGCACGCCCCGCGCAGGTACGCGAAGTCGTCCGTCGCGCCGTCGCCGCACAGCGCGGCCGCGTCGGCGAACTTTCCGTTGAGGTAGTTGCTCCACGCCGTCATGGTCCGCACGCTCGCGGCGTGCTTGCCCTCGGGGTAGCGCTTCATGTAGCGCGTGAAGATGCTTGCGGCCTCGCCGTACTTCTTCTCGTTGTAGCTCTGCACGGCGGCGAGGTAGAGCGCCTCCTCGGAGAACTGCGACTCCTTGCCGAAGGCGAGGCCGAGGAGGAGCTCCACGGCCTTGCGGCGCTCCGCGGAGTCGGCGGACTTCACGAGTATGGAGGCGCGGTGGAACTCGGCGTAGGAGGCGTACTTGCCCTTGGGGTCGAGCCTGACGGACCTCGCGAGCGTCTCGGGGTCGTTGGAGGCCGAGCCGAGGTAGTAGAGCGCGGCGGCGCGCACTTCGTTCGCGACGCGGTCAGAGTCGAGGACGCGCAGCTCGGCGCTGCGCTCCTGGTCGTTCCCGGCGAGGGCGCGCATGAGGCGCGCGCGGTCGGCCCGCTTCGAGGTCGGATACTTCTCGAGGAGCTCTCCGTACGCGCGGCGCGCGTCCGCGGAGCGTCCGAGCGCGCGGTCGCATTCCGCGAGGCGGTACAGCACCTCCTCGGCGGAGAGCGACTTCTCGCCGGAGAGCGCGGCGTACTCGGCGCGGGCCGCGGCGTATTCGCCGCGGTTGAAGAGCCTGTCGGCCATCGCGAGGCGGTCTGCCGGCAGGACGGTCACGGCCGCCACGAGAAGCGCGAGCGCCGTCATTTCCCAGCGCCCTCCCCTTCGCCGCCTTCGGTGGCGAGCGAGAAGTTCCAGATGTCGGACGCGCGGCAGGTGTCGATGAGCTTCACGAGCGTCTCGTAGCGCACCTCCTTGTCGGCGCGGATTATCACGGGCTGGCCGGGGTAGAACTTCGCGACCTTGGCGAGCCTCGCGCCGAGCTCCTCGAGAGAGAGAGCGACCGAGTTGACGGATATCGCGCCGTCCTTTGCGAGGTTGACGATGATCTCGCCCGGAAGCCTCTCCGGGGCCTCGGCGGTCTTCGCGTTCGGGAGCTTGATCGATATCTCGCTCTCCCACTGGGAGAAGACGCTCACCGTCACGAAGAAGCAGAGCAGCAGGAATATCACGTCGAGCATCGACGTGAGCGCGAGCGCCGGCGCCTTCGAACGGTTCCTCTGGCTAAATCTCATCAGATCTCCTCCTTATGCGGCCGTGGACTTGCAACCGCCAGCCTTCAACAACCTTCAACGTTTAGACCTTCAGCCTTCAACGTCCTATCCTTGCGTCTGCGCCAGCTTCAGCAGCTCCTCCGTCGCCTTCTCCTGCACCTCGTCGATGCGCCGCTGCGCGCGGCGGCGGAAGAACGCGTAGGCGATGAGCGCGGGGATCGCGACCGCGAGGCCGAAGATCGTCGTGACGATGGCCTGCGAGACGCCCTGCGCGAGCACCATCGGCTTTGCGCCGGCGGACACGTCGGAGGCGATGCCGCCGAAGGCCTGGAACATGCCGAGCACCGTGCCGAGGAGGCCGACGAGCGGCGCGATCGCCGCGATGTCGGCGAGCCACTCGGCCTGTGACATAAGGCGGTCAGCGATGCGTCCGCCCTCTGCCTCGGGGTCGTTCGAGGCGCAGATGCGAGACACCGCATCCGGGACCACGAGCCCGGACCTGTGCGAATACAGGAGATAGAGCATGAGCGCGAGCTCCCACACCGAGAAGAACGCCAGGACCCACATGAGGGGTCCGCCATAGTTCCATGCCTGTTCGAAAGTAATGTCGTTCATCTTGCCTTTTCCCTTTCAGCTTGTCTGGATATTATACCAAAAAATCGGGACTCACCGCCTGGCGCGGCGGAATGCGACCGCGTAGGCGAATACGACGGCGAAGCAGATGGCGGGGACGACGAACGACGCGCGCAGCGACGCCGAGGAGGCGTGGAGGTTCGGGTCGACCGCGGAGTCGAACATCGGGACGAGGTTCGCCCAGAAGCCGGGGCTGTCGATTATCGACGCCATCCACGGGGTGATTATCGCCCCGCCGAGAATCGCCATGATGAGTCCGGAGGCCCCGAGCTTGACCGCCCGCTGGTCGAGTCCGCCGAGGGCCATGCCGTAGATCGTCGGGAACATAAGCGACATGAAGCCGGACATCGCAACAAGGCAGAGGACGTTTGCGGAGAACGGGAGCGAGCCCACCGTGAACAGTATCTTCGTCGGAAGGTACATGACTCCGGCGCAGCACGCAACCGCGGCCGCCGCGAACACCGCCATCATGTCCGCGGGGTTGACGTACTTCATGCTGAAAGTGGCGACCCAGCGGCAGACGATGAACAGCGTGATCGCTATCGTGTAGTAGACCGCTCCCTGGGCGGGCGTCACGCCGAGCTCCTTCTGGCAGTACACGTTGAGCCAGGTCCAGGCGGCGATCTG
>JAFPDR010000013.1 GCA_017389885.1 Kiritimatiellia bacterium | reverse complement strand
TCAGCGCGCGCATCCTGGGGTTGTCGTCCGACCCGCGGAACTTGCCGCCCGGCCTGTCGCACTCGTGCTCGACGCTCCATCCCTGCCACTCGCGGAAGGCGTGGTACGTCCAGTCGAAGCCGCATTCCTCGAAGATGGACGCGACGTCGGCGATATAGCGGTCTGCGCCATCGGCCCACGCGATCGCGGAGAACTCGCCAAAGTAGATGCGCGCGCCATGGCGCTTGCCGAACGCGACGACGGGCTCGATCTGACGGCGCAGCCACGCGCGGTTCCAGCCCTTCTTCTCGTCAGGATACGCGCAGCGGTCCCATTTCCTTCCGCCGACGCCCTGATGGGTGAACTCGTGCGGAATGTACATGTGCGCCTGGTAGATCACGTTGTCCATCGCTAAGGGCGAGAGGTACGCGAATGCGGACGGCGCGTCCCATCCGTTGGACTCGATGATGATCGTCGTCTCAGGGTCCGCCGCGCGCGCCGCCTCCGCCGCGCGCCGCTGGAGGTTCCAGTAGTCGCAGTTCTCGAGCGCGCGCCGCATCTGCTGCGGCTCGTTGATGAGGTCGTAGCCGTAGATGATGTCCGAGTTGCCCGCGAAGCGCTTCGCGATGCGGCTCCAGCACGACACGAAGCAGTCCGCGAACGCCGCGTCGTGGAACATGTTCATCTCGCCGTCCGAGTCGCGTCCTCCCGGCGGGACGTGCAGATCGACTACGACGCGTATTCCGAACTCGCGCGCGAGCGGAAGCACGACGCGCTCGAGGTGGTCGAGCCTTCCGTCGAGCCACTTGACGTATTCGCCGACGTCCTGGTTGTCGTTTTCCTTGCCCCAGCCGCGTATCATCTGGTAGCGCGCGAGCGTGGCGCCCCACTTCGACAGCGTCTCGAAGTCGTCGCGCTTGACGTCTCCGCCCGGAAGCATCACGCCGCGCAGGCGCGGAAGCGATGAAACGCGCTCCGAATACCTCGCCTTCAGTTCTCCGTTGACGCGCGGCCATATCGGGGCGGCCTCGCGCAGCTTGAGCGACGAGAGGTCGAACTCGAGGCGTCCGCTCGCCGACTGAAGCCCCAGGACAAGCTCGCCCGTCCCGCCCTTGGCGGACGTCGCCGTCATGTCGTGCGTGATGCGCACCGTCTTCCATCCGAACGTGCCGTGCTCGGCCTTCGCCTGCGGCCACGTCTGAGCGCCGTCGTCACGCTCGTAGTGGAGCATGAACTTCATTCCGAGCCAGCCGACGGACCCCTTCGTGACGTTTTCGCCGCGCACCCTTATCTCGGCCTCGAGCAGCTTGCCGGCGAACGGCGCGAGATCGACGCGCGCGCGGCCCGAGCCACCCTCTGCAGCGGACACCGCGGGAACGTCGACGACGAGAATGCCGTTGGTGACGGACGCGTGGCGCGAAAGCCTCCACGCCGACGGCTCGGCAAAGTCCGCCGCGCACGCCGCGGCGAATGCGCCGAGCGCCGCCATTACGGACAGAACGGCGACAAATTTCTTCATGCTCCGACGACCTTCGGGAGCTTCTCGAGGCTCGCGGCGATGTCGGCGTCCGAGGGAACGGAGTCGGTCATCTTTCCGTCGTTGAACGCCTGGTAGGCGGTCATGTCGAAGTATCCGGTGCCGGTGAGCCCGAAGAGGATCGTCTCCTCGCGTCCCTCGGCCTTGCACTTGAGCGCCTCGTCGATCGCCGCGCGGATGGCGTGGCTCGACTCCGGCGCGGGGAGTATTCCCTCCGTGCGCGCGAACTGCTGCGCCGCCGCGAAGACGTCGGTCTGCTTCACGCTCACCGCCTCCATGAGGCCCTGGTCGTAGAGCTCGGAGATGGTCGAGCTCATGCCGTGGAACCGCAGGCCGCCGGCGTGGCTGGCGGACGGGATGTAGTCCGCGCCGATCGTGTACATCTTCGCGAGCGGGCAGATGCGCCCCGTGTCGCAGTAGTCGTAGGCGTACTTTCCGCGCGTGAGGGACGGACAGCTCGCGGGCTCGACGGCGACGAAGCGGTAGTCCGCCTCGCCGCGCAGCTTCTCGCCCATGAACGGCGCGATGAGTCCGCCGAGGTTCGACCCGCCTCCCGCGCAGCCGATGACGACGTCGGGCTTCGTGCCGAGCTTTTTGAACGCCGCGCGCGCCTCGAGTCCGATGATCGACTGGTGGAGAAGCACCTGGTTGAGGACCGATCCGAGCACGTAGCGGTAGCCGGGCGTCTTAACGGCCGCCTCGACGGCCTCGGAGATCGCGCAGCCGAGCGAGCCCGTCGTGCCGGGGTGCTCTGCGTTGATGAGCCGTCCGACGTCCGTCGTCATCGAGGGCGAAGGCGTGACGTCCGCGCCGTAGGTGCGCATGACCTCGCGGCGGAACGGCTTCTGCTCGTAGGAGCACTTCACCATGAAGACGTGGCAGTCGAGCCCGAAGAACGCGCACGCCATCGAGAGCGCCGTTCCCCACTGGCCCGCGCCAGTCTCGGTCGTGACGCCCTTGAGGCCCTGCGCCTTGGCGTAGTACGCCTGCGCGACGGCGGAGTTGAGCTTGTGCGAGCCGGACGTGTTGTTGCCCTCGAACTTGTAGTAGATCTT
>JAFPDR010000107.1 GCA_017389885.1 Kiritimatiellia bacterium | reverse complement strand
GACGAAGTATCTTCCGCTGACCGCCGTCTTCGTCGCGCTCGGCATAGCGCGCTACCTGAAGCTCGTCTACTCGAAGGCGGACGTGGGGCGTCCGGAGCGCATCCTCCTCACCGACTGGCCGATGTGGATCATCCTCGCGGGATACGGACTCTCCGCCCTGTTCGCCGTCCTCGCGAAGCACCTCGTCACCATCTCGTCCGTCTGATCCGGACGGCGTTCAACCGACGGATATTCACCCCGCCCGATTTTGCGTTCTCCAGTGGTTTCGCGATTGACGCGGAATGCGCAAATCGGGTATAATATCACGCAATTTGCAGAACGGACCATAGGCATGAAGAAGCTGAACGTGATAGCAGCCGGGCTTGGCTACGGACTCCTCGAGCGGAACGGAATGCTCGAGATGGCCGGGCTCAGGTTCGTTTCCGCGCCGAGCGTGTTCCCCGCCGTCACATGTGTTGCCCAGGCAACGCTCAGGACGGGGCTTTCCCCAGCCGGGCACGGAATCGTCTCCAACGGATGGTGGTCCGAGGACCTGCGGAAGCCGCTTTTCTGGGAGCAGTCGTCTGCGCTCGTGAAGGGTCCGCGCGTGTGGGACGCGCGCCGCGCCGCGGGCGGGACGGTCGGCATGTTCTTCTTCCAGCAGTCTCTCGGGGAGAGCGTAGACGTCGTGATCTCCCCGGCTCCGATACACAAGCACGGCGGGGGGATGGTGATGAGCTGCTACACGAAGCCGACGGGGATGGCGCAGCTCCTCGAGAAGCTGTGCGGGAAGTTCCCGCTCTGGCGCTACTGGGGTCCGCTCGCCTCCCCGAAGGTCGGCCGTATGTGCATCTCGTGGTTCGAGGAGATGACGAACGCGCACGACGTGGACGAGGCGTACCTGTACCTTCCGACGCTCGACTACGCGGCGCAGGCGAAGGGTCCGGACTCCCCCGCGGCGAAGGCCGCGCTCAGGGAGTTCCGGCGCCAGCTGGAGCGCGTCGCTGACATCTGCATGCGCCGCGGCTGCGAGCTCTCCGTCATGGGCGACTACGAGATAACGCAGGTGACCGCCGAGAGCGTGAAGCCGAACGTCTTCCTCCGCCAGCAGGACCTCTTCCGCACGCGCTCCGTCGCCGGGATGGCGTATCCCGACTTCTACCAGTCGAAGGCCTTCGCCATGTGCGACCACGAGTTCTGCGTCGTCTACGGGGAGGAGCGCGAAAGGGCGGCCGAGCTTCTCCTCGCCACCGGCGACTACGTGCGGCCGGAGGAGCGTGATGCCGGTAGCGCCGTCGTCCTTCTCGCGAAGCCGGGTTCGTGGTGCGAGTATTCCTGGTGGACTGACCGCCGCGAGGCGCCGGACTTCGCGAGCCACGTCGACATCCACAACAAGCCGGGGTTCGATCCGAAGGAGCTTTTCTTTTTCAACAGGGGGAATGTAATGGGAACGCACGGACGCAGGTGCGCCGTCGCAAAAACAGAAAAAAGGGGAGACATCACATGAAGAGAATGACAACGTATTTCCCGGTCGCGGTCGCGCTGATCGCAGGCGCGGGACTCGGATACTGCCTCGCGCCGTCCGCGTCCGCGCCCGCGGCGCCGAAGGAGCAGAAGGCGGAGGAGCCGCGCCGAGCGCGCGGGGCGGACGATGCGTCCGGCGAGCGCTCCGCCAACCGCGCGCTCCGCGCGCGCGTCAAGGAGCTCGAGGAGATGCTCGCGAAGCAGGGCATCGAGGTCGAGAAGATGAAGGAGGAGGAGACCGGTCGCCGCGAGGGACGCGACAGGCAGCGCTTCGACCCCAGGGCGGAGATGGAGCGCATGAAGAAGGAGAACCCCGAGCGCTACGCGCAGATGACGAACGGCATGGCGCAGTTCCGCCGCCAGCGCCTCGACCGCGCGCAGACGAAGATCGACTTCCTCTCGTCCATAGACACCTCCCGCATGGGCAAGGAGGCGCTCGAGACGCACCAGAAGCTCCAGGACCTCATCGCGCAGCGCGAGGAGCTCGAGGCCAAGATCAACCCCGAGGCCATCGCCTCCGCGACCGACGAGGAGAGGCGCGAGTTCTTCGAGACGATGCGCGACACAGACCGGCAGATCCGCGAGCTCAACCGCGCCGAGCGCGAGAACCTGCTCCAGGAGACGGCCAAGTCCCTCGGCTTCGAGGGCGACGACGCCAAGGAGATCGTCGAAACCGTGAAGGGCATCTACGAGGCGACCGAGAACGGCTGGGGCGGACCCGGCGGATGGGGCGGCCCGGGAGGCGGACGCGGCGGACGCGGCGGCGGACGCGGCGGACGGGGAGGGAACCGCTGACCGTGAAGAAGACGCTTGCAGTAGGCCACTTCCTGAACGCCGACTTCCAGTCGGCGTGCGCCCGCCACCTCGGACGCATCCGCGAGACTTTCTTCGCGTGGCCGGGCGTGCTGTCGTGCCGTCCGGCGCCGGACTTCACGCCCGAGGTCCGCGCGAGGATGGTCTCGGACCTCAAATGGGCGCGCGAGAACGGGATTCTCCTCGACACTCTCTTCAACTGCAACTGCTACGGCGACATCGCGATCTCCGACGAGCTTGCGGACTTCGCCGGGCGGATGCTCTCCGAGATGGACTCCGAGGGGCTATTCCCGGACATCGTGACGACTACGTCACCGTTCCTCGCGACGATCTTCCGCCGCAGGTTCCCGTCCCTCAAGATACGCCTCAGCGTGAACATGCGCGTCCACGGAACAGTCGGCTTCGAGCCGATACTCGAGCTCTTCGACTCGTTCTACGCCTCGCGCGAGCGGCACCGCGAGCTCGACTGGCTCGAGGCGCTGTCAAAGTGGGCGAAGGACCACGGCAAGGTGCTCGGGATGCAGGCGAACTCGGGCTGCATAAGGCAGTGCCCGTTCCAGCAGTTCCACGACAACATGCACGGACACAACCGCATCGCGCAGTCGAAGGTCGGCGAGAAGTTCGACTTCTCCGTGTTCCTCTGCAGGACTAACTACGCGCGCGGGAACTACGAGGACTTCCTGCGCTCGACGTGGATCCGTCCAGAGGACCTTCCGGAGTACGAGAGGTTCGTCGACGTCGTGAAGCTCGCGACGCGCCGCCATCCGCATCCGGTCGAGGTGCTGAACGCCTACGCGACGTATTCCTACGACGGCAGCCTCGCCGACCTTATGGACGCCTGCCACACGTTCCCGAAGAGCTTCGACAACAAGTCGTTCGACGCCGCGCCGGAGCTCTGGCGCGAGGTGCGCGGATGCGTCCGCGCGAACGACTGCGGCCACTGCGGCAGATGCGCCGCGCTTATGGAGAAGGTTTTCCGCTGACATGGCAGTTAAGGCAAATGCGGCTTCGCTCGGAATAGTCGAGCTCGCGAAGAGGACCGACCTCTTCTCCGGCATGGACGACGCCACCGTGGTGCGTCTTGTCTACAGGATGAACGGCGTGAAGAAGTCCTACGCCAGGGGCGAGACCCTGGTGCACGCCGGCCTCGAGGCGACGCGCATGATGGCCGTCGTCACGGGATGCCTCCACGTCTACGAGGAGACGTCCGCCGGGCGCCATGTGCTTGTCCGCGAAATCGGCCCCGGCGAGGTGCTCGGGCTCTGGATGCACAGCGTCCCCGAGGTGAACTGCTGGCCGGGCACGGTCGTGGCGGCGCAGGACAGCGTCGTAGTCTCGCTCAGCATGTCCGCCGCGCGCGCGATGGCGCAGGAGGCGGACGCAGGCGTCGCGAAGCTCGCGGTGAACTCGATGAAGATCCTCTCGCGCGAGATGTTCCGCACCTGGCGCAAGCTCACGGTCATGGACGCGCAGACGATAGAGTCGCGCATCAAGACGTACCTAAGGATACTCGACAACGAGTCGGGCAGGACCGGACGCGTGACCGTTCCGTTCAACCGCGAGCGCATGGCCGAGTACTTCGGCGTGACGCGCCCCGCGCTCTCCCGCGCCATAGGGCAGCTCCGCGACCGCGGGCTCCTCTCCTGGCGCAAGAACGTCTTCACCATCCGCTTCTGACCGTCCGCGCCGTCTGCAGCAATCCGCGATTTATGGTATAATTACAGTCCAAGGACACCGAAAAGGAGAATTCCAATGAGAGATCTTTTCATAGTCGGCGCGGGCGGATTCGGCCGCGAGGCGATATGGACGGTCGAGCGCATCAACGCGCTCTCCCAGCAGCCGCAGTGGAACATCATCGGCTATGCCGACGACGACCCCAAGTGGAAGAAGGGCGACAACTTCGAGGGATTCCCCATCCTCGGCACGCTCGAGGAGGCCTCGCGCGACTACCCAGGCGCGTCCGTCTTCATCGCGGTAGGCAAGAACACCAAGCGCGCGGACATCGCGAAGCGCCTGCGCGGACACGACTTCCCCGCCATCATCGACCCGAAGGCCCAGATATCCCCCACGACCGACTTCCTCGAGGGCGCGTTCATCGCGGCCGGCGCGGTGGTGCAGGTCGGCGCGGAGCTCGGGCGCTTCGTGATCGTCGGCGCGAACGCCGTCGTGGGACATGACGCGCACCTCGCCGACTTCGTCAACATGGGCCCCGGCACCGTCGTGGCCGCGGGAGTGAAGGTGGAGGAGAACGTCTCGTTCTTCGCCAACGCCTCAACCATGTCGTGGATCACGATCGGCAGGGATTCCGTGATCAGCTGCGGCACCGGAGTCAAGGCGGACCTCCCGCCCGGCTCGAACATCTGATGCGGCTCGTGGCGCGATGCTGAAGAAGGCGCTCTACAACCTGCTGTTCGCCGTCGTCTATCCGTTCCTTCTGCCAGGCTTCCTCGTCCGCATGCTTCGCCGCGGCGGATACGCCGCGCGGATGGGCGACCGCTTCGCCCTTTACCCGGAGGATGTCCTCGGGAAATTCAGGGGCGCGTCCGGCTTCGTCTGGATACACGCCGTCTCCGTCGGGGAGGTGCAGGTCGCGGGACAGCTGATGCGCGAATGGCGCAGGGCCGATCCGTCCGTGCGGTTCTGCTTCTCCACGACAAGCTCCACCGGATGGAAGACCGCGGAGAAGGAGGTCTCGGAGAACGACGTGCTCGTCTACAATCCGCTCGACTTCCCCAACTTCGTCAAGAGCGCGCTCAAGACGGTGCGTCCGCGCGCTGTCGTCCTCACGGAAAGCGAGATATGGCCGAACTTCATCTGGACCGCCCGCAGGATGCGCATCCCGGTGTTCCTCGTCAACGCCCGGGTGAGCGACCGCAGCGCGCCGCGCTACAGGGCCGGACGCTGGTTCTTCGGCGACGTCCTCTCGTCCTTCTCGCGCATCTTCGCGCAGTCCGACCTCGACGCCTCCCGCCTCGAGGCCGCGGGGGCGCCGAAGGAAATCGTCGAGGTCACCGGAAGCTTCAAGTTCGACGTGGCGCACCGGAACGAGGCGAAGGAGAGGGAGCTGCGCGAATGGATCGGGCCCGGACGCATACTCCTCGGCGGCTCCACATGGCCGGGCGAGGACAAGGTTCTGCTCGACATCTATTCAAGGCTCTCGGACATCAAGCTCGTGATCGCGCCGCGGCACTTCGAGAAGGCCGACGCGGTGGAGGCGAACATCCGCTCCGCCGGCTTCGACTGCGTAAGGAGAAGCAGGGGAGACAGGGGCGAGGGCGTCTATCTCGCGGACACGACCGGAGAGCTTATGGGGCTATACGGAATCGCCGACGCCGTTTTCGTCGGCAAGTCCCTCTGCGCGCACGGGAGCCAGAACATGATAGAGCCCTGCCTCTGCGG